>CAYRLR010000108.1:0-7789 GCA_964424975.1 uncultured Anderseniella sp. | reverse complement strand
ATCAGATGGAATCATCTGATCGGATAAAGATGCTCGATTCCAAAGTGTTAGAGCATGTTTCCGCCTCAAGATGCGTCTGTTTGAGGCGGAACCACTCCGATATCAGGCAACTGCCGTGTAAATGAAGGCTGCATAGGCGGCCAGGAACGCAAACCCGACGCGTTTGCCGAAGCGTTTGACCACCAGGGCGATGAAGGCCAGCACCAGCGACGCGCCAATCATCACGGCTATGTTCACTTTCAGCATTTCCTCGGAAACCGGGATCGGTGAAATGACCGCGGTGATGCCGGCAATACCGAGAATATTGTAGATATTTGATCCCAGCACGTTTCCCAGCGCAATGTCGGAGTGTTTTCGAACGGCGGCAATAATTGATGTCGCCAGTTCGGGCAGCGACGTACCGATGGCAACCAGCGTCAATCCGACAACTTCGTCTGAAACCTCGAAAGACTTCGCCACGATGATTGCATTGTCGACCAGCAACTTGCCCCCGAGCACCACGGCGACAGTACCCCCGACAACCAGCAAAATGTTCAGCCATATTGAACCGGAGACTTGCGGCACATCATCTTGCGGGGTCGCTTCCTTGCCATTATTGCGGCGATCAGAATACAGCAGATAACCCAAATAGCAGATCAGCAGGGCAATAAACACCAATCCCCATTGCTGCGAAAGCACACCGGGATAGCACGCCACCCCCAGCAGCACTGCCGCCAGGACCATGACAAGACCATCGCGGAAAACCGCTGCCTGTGAACACAGGATTGGATAGATTATCGCGCCGACGCCGAGGATCAGAAGTATGTTGGCAATATTCGACCCGACCACGTTTCCCATGGCTATGCCGGGTGCGCCCGCAAGTGCGGCTTGAATCGACGCCACCAGTTCCGGCACTGAGGTTCCGAAGCCGACAATGACGATGCCGACCACCAGGTGAGACAAGCCAAGCCGCAAGGCGAGCGCAGCAGCGCCGCGCACCAGAAACTCTCCACCAGCCAGCAGCAGGACAAACCCTGCCAGCAATCCCAAATAGGTCATTGTGAGCCCCTTGCCTGCGCACCCGTTTATCTGCCTGCCTTATCTAGGAAAGCCACCGACAAATTGAAAGGGCAGCAGAAATCAATCTGCTGCCCTGGATCATCTCCAACCTGGATTCGTCGGTTAGATCATGTACTGGCCGCCATTTGCCGAAATGGTCGAACCGGTGATGAAACCTGCATCATCGCCCACCAGGAAGAGTACGCACCTGGCAATTTCTTCCGGCTCTCCAAGGCGACCAACCGGAATATGTGGCAGGATGGCCTTGTCGAGAACATCCTGCGGAATAGCGCGCACCATCTCCGTACCGATGTAACCGGGGCAAATCGCATTGACGGTAATGCCCTTCTTCGCACCTTCCTGTGCCAGTGACTTGACGAAACCGATATCACCCGCCTTGGCTGAGGCATAGTTCGCCTGGCCCATCTGGCCTTTCTGACCGTTGATCGAAGAAATGCACACCACCCGTCCAAAACCGCGCTCGCGCATGCCTTCCCAGACCGGGCGTGTCATGTTGAACAGGGAGTTGAGGTTGGTGTTGATCACCGCATTCCAGTGTTCCGGTGTCATCTTGTGGAACATGGCATCACGTGTAATGCCGGCATTGTTGACCAGGATATCGACCGGACCAAAATCGTTCTCGATCTGCTTCAGGGCCGTTTCACAGGCTCCGTAATCGCCAACATCCCATTTCATCACCTCAATACCGGTCTGGCTCTTGAAGCTTGTCGCCGCTTCATCATTGCCGGCATAGCTGGCAATGACCTTGTAACCGGCATCCTTGAGTGCGGTTGCGATGGCTGCACCAATACCCCGGGTTCCCCCGGTTACGACTGCAATACGTGACATGTGATTACTCTCCCTGTTTTCTGTTTTTGTTTTGATTTGTCTCAGTCGCGCTCCACGCACATGGCAACGCCCATACCACCGCCAATGCACAATGTAGCAAGGCCCTTCTTGGCATCGCGCTTCTTCATTTCGTGCAGCAGCGTTACGAACACCCGCGCACCCGATGCACCGATAGGATGGCCAATTGCGATGGCACCGCCATTGACGTTGACAATGTCCGGGTTCCAGCCCATTTCGGCGTTGACCGCACACGCCTGTGCCGCGAAGGCTTCGTTGGCTTCAACAAGGTCGAGATCCTCGACCTTCCAGCCGGCCTTCTTGAGTGCGGCCCGCGATGCCGGGATCGGACCCGTACCCATGATGGCAGGGTCAACACCGGCATTTGCCCAGGACACGATACGCGCCAGCGGTGTCAGTCCCCGCTTTTTGGCTTCCGCTGCGCTCATCAGGATAACGGCGGCGGCACCGTCATTGATGCCGGATGCATTGGCGGCTGTAACCGAGCCTTCCTTGTCAAAGGCGGGCCGCAGTTTGCCCACTGTTTCCATAGTCGTGCCGTACTTGATGTATTCGTCCTGGTCGACAATCGTTTCGCCCTTGCGGGTTGTTATCGTGACCGGGCAGATCTCGTCGGCAAACTTGCCGGCTTTCTGCGCTACTTCAGCCTTGTTCTGCGAAGCCACGGCAAAAATATCCTGCTGCTCACGGGTGATCTGCCATTGCTTGGCAACATTCTCAGCCGTGGTGCCCATGTGATAGCCGTTGAAGGCATCCCAGAGACCGTCGCGGATCATGGTGTCGATCATCATGTAGTCGCCCATCTTCACGCCGTTGCGAAGAAACTGGCAATGCGGCGCCTGGCTCATGGACTCCTGCCCGCCGGCCGCAACGATATTCGCGTCGCCACTGGTTATCTGCTGCATACCCAGTGCAACCGCGCGCAGGCCGGAACCGCACAACTGGTTCATGCCCCATGCCGGGCTTTCAACCGGAATACCGGCATTGACCGATGCCTGCCGCGCCGGGTTCTGGCCAGCGCCTGCCGTCAGAATCTGGCCGAGAATCACCTCGTCAATTTCTTTGCCTTCAAGCCCGGCACGCTGCATGGCAGCTTTCAGCGCTATAGTGCCAAGTTCGGACGCCGGTAACGGGCTCAAGGCGCCATTGAAGGAACCGACCGGGGTGCGGGCTGCCGAAACGACTACAACGGCATTATCGGAAGTGGACATGGGCATCATCCTTTTCAACTGGGTAAATCATGCGTTCAAATTCGCGAGATACTTGCCCCAACGAAACTTATTGTGCAATGCACAATTAGTCGCGGTCTGTGCGGCATATGAACCGCCTCGACAGCCGGGCAAAAACACACCACACACGATTTACCCCAATTCAGTCAATTGAAAGTCGTCATTGCGTTGCTCGACAAGTCTGCATTGCCATGTATATGGTGCAATGCACAGGCAGCCCCCAGACAGGATCAAACTGTCCCTTTCATCTCGAGACCGCAGAGTATCAAATATGGCCGAAGACAAGAGCGCACCAATTGTCATCAAGAAATACGCCAACCGGCGTTTATACAACACGTCAAGTTCTGCCTACGTGACGCTTGATGATCTTTCGCAAATGGTCAAGGAAGGCTCCGATTTTGTGGTCCACGACGCCAAGAGTGGCGACAACATCACCCGCCAGGTGCTGACACAGATCATTTTCGAAGAAGAGGCCAAGGGGGAGAACCTGCTGCCGATCGATTTCCTGCGGCAGTTGATCCGGTTTTACGGCGACAGCATGCAGTCCTTCGTACCAAGCTATCTGCAGTTCTCCATGGACCACCTGACCCGTGAGCATGAGCGGCTTCGCGAGGAGATGGTCGGGTCCGCCGGCACCGAGATGATAAAGTCAATGGAAGATCAGGCGCGCACCAACATGGCGATGTTCCAGGATGCAATGCAATTGTTCAACCCGTTTGCCACCATGCAGAATGCGGCGGGTAAAACTGCACAAGCGTCCGCAGCCCCGGCCAGTCCGCAGGCCCCGGTAAAACCTGAAGCATCGCCTGATACCGATCTCAGCGAACTGCGCAACCAGATCAAGACAATGCAGTCCCAGATCGAAAAACTGGCCGGCAAGGACTAGGGTCAGGATCCTGGTCTGACCAACGCACAATGGCTGCACACCCTGCCGGCCGCGATGTCCTGCTTCACGTCAGACCGACTGCATCAGCAGCGCCTTGCCTGTCCATCCAGCATCGTCCACGGCGTTTGCAGGAACCGGGGCGACGTCGCCCCGGTCTGTTGCGTTACAGCAGCGCCATCAGCTTGCGCGCCGCTTCTTCGGAGGACGCCGGGTTCTGGCCGGTTACCAGCTTGCCGTCGGTTACCACGAACGATGCCCAGTCGTCACCCTTCCGGTAGTTGCCGCCGTTCGATTTCAGCATGTCCTCGACGAGGAAGGGAACCACGTCGGTCAGGCCGACGGCCTCTTCCTCGGTGTTGGTGAAGCCGGTGACGGTCTTGCCGGACACCAGCGGTTTGCCATCCGCGCCCTTGGGGTGCCTGAACACCGCCGGGGCGTGACAGACCGCGCCGATGGGACGGTCGCTGGCGGCGAAGGTTTCGATCAGCGCCTTGCTGTCACCATCTTCGGCCAGGTCCCAGAGCGGGCCGTGGCCGCCGGGGTAGAAGATCGCGTCGAACCCGTCCGCCGAGACCGAGGACAGCACGGCTGTGCTGGCCAGGTCCTTCTGGGCCACCTCATCGCCCTTGAAGCGTTTGGTGGCTTCCGTCTGGGCATCGTCGGCATCGCTCGACGGATCAAGCGGCGGCTGGCCGCCCCTGGGCGAGGCGAGCGTGATTTCGGCACCGGCATCCTTGAATACGTAATAAGGCGCTGCGAATTCCTCGAGCCAGAATCCGGTCTTGTTTCCCGTGTTGCCCAGCTTGTCGTGGGATGTGAGAACCATCAGAATTTTCATCAGCTTGTTACCTTTTTGGAATGTGTGTTTCAGACGCTCAGCTTGACGACACGTTTGCCGAACGCCTCGCCGTTCAGGAGACCAACGAATGCGGCGGGCGCCAGTTCCATCCCTTCAATCATTTCCTCACGATACTGGACCTTGCCTTGTGTCACCCAGTCGCCCATCTGCTTGGCGAACTCGGGATAGAGGTGGCCGAAGTCGTCGAAGACGATGAAGCCGCGCATGGTCATCCGTTTGCGCAGGATGGTGCCGAGCAGCAGGTTCATGCGGTCCGGTCCGTCCGGCAGCGAAGTGGCGTTGTATTGCGAGATCAGGCCGCAGACAGGGACGCGGGCCGAGGTGTTGAGCAGCGGCATGACCGCATCAAAGACCGCGCCGCCGACATTCTCGAAATAGATGTCGATGCCGTCCGGTACGGCCGTTTTCAGCGCATCGGGGAAGCCATCGGCCTTGTAGTCGATACAGGCGTCAAAGCCCAGGGTGTCGACCACGTGGGCACACTTCTCGGCCCCGCCGGCGATACCGACGACGCGCAGCCCGAGAATCTTGCCGATCTGGCCGACCGTCGCACCCACGGGGCCGCTGGCCCCGGCGACCACCAGTGTCTCGCCGGCTTTCGGCTGGCCGATCCGGGTCAGGCCCGCCCAGGCAGTCAGGCCCGGCATCCCCAGCACGCCAAGTGCCCAGGAGGGCTTGTCTCGGGTTTTTCCCAGGTTGATCACGCCGGTGCCGTCGGACACTGCGTAATCCTGCCAGCCGCCGAACGCCACGACCCAGTCGCCTTTCCCGAAACCGTCCACGTCCGAGGTCATGACCTGCGCCACCGTGCCGCCGACCATGACCGCACCGATCTCGACCGGTGCCGCATAGGAGGGCGCGTCGCTCATCCGGCCCCGCATGTAGGGGTCGAGCGAAAGATATTCGTTGCGCAGCAGCATCTGGCCTTTGCCGGGGGTTGGCAGGTCCCCGGTCTCAAGGCGCAGGGTGTTGTCGTCAGGCGCGCCGCTGGGGCGCTCGGCCAGAACGAACTTGCGGTTGCGGAGGCTGGATTGCGTCATGTGTTGTGTCCTTGTGTACCCAGGCCGTGGGCCTGAGGGGGTGTTGTTGGAGGCGGCCCGTCACGGGTCACGTGGCGCGATGGACGGCATCGAAGGTATGAGGGATCAGGCGTAAGCGCCTGCCGAATAGGTCAGCTCGTAGCTATGACTATAGAGTTCGAACACAATGCCGAAGGGGTCTTCTACATAGACCATCCGGTAGGGTTTCTCGTCGGGGAAATATTCCCGAACCGGCATCCGCTGCTTGCCACCGGCGGCAACGATCCTGGCCAGCAGGCCTTCGAGGTCGGGATCCTGAATGGCGAAGTGAAAGGTGCCGTGCTGGCGAAAGGACAGGTTGTCCTGCGGGACATGGTTATCGTCGAACTCGAACAGTTCGAAACCGATCCGGTCGGCGGTCGCCAGGTGCGCAATGCGCAGGCGGTTCCAGCCGGGACCGAAGACGTCAGTGCACATCTGGCCGATGTCGCTGTCGTCCTCGATGACCTCGGTCGGCTTCATGATGGTGTAGAACCCGAGAACTTCAGTGTAGAACTTCACGGCAGCGTCAAGGTCCGGCACGGACAGACCGATATGCGAAAAAGTGCGGGGCGTTGGTAGCATGATGCGATCCTCGTGTTTTTGTACTGACACTCAGATAGGTGGCCCCACATGCTATTTAAAATAATCATTTCAAATGATAATGATAACGATTAGTAATACAATATGCTGAACGCCCAATGGTTGGAAACCTTCACCGTGCTGATCGAGACCGGCCACTTCACCCGGACCGCCGAACGGCTGGGCATGACCCAACCCGGCGTGTCACAGCACCTGAGCAAACTTGAGGACCAGGTTGGTCAACCGCTGATCTCTCGCCAGGGCAAGAGCTTCAGCCCAACTCCGGCCGGCGAAGCGGTCCTGGCCGTGGGACGGGCAAGGCGCATTGAGGAAACCAACTTGTTCGAGGCTGTCCTTCGGGACGATCCTGCCGTTGGAGAGGTGATGGTTGCCTGTTCCGGAAGCTTCGCAATGTTGCTCTATCCCCACGTCTTCCCTCTGATGCGGGCATCTCCGGACCTGAGCATTCGCCTTGAAGCCGCCCCGCAGCAACGCGTCCTGTCCGGCGTGCTGGAGGGCCGGTTTGACCTGGGCATCGCAGATCACAAGCCGGACCACCCGCGCCTGGACGCAGTACACCTGGGCAAAGAGGAGCTTTGCCTCGTTCTGCCGGCAGATACGGTGACCACGGACCTTGACTTTCAGACACTCGAAAACCTTGGCTTCGTCGCCCATCCCGACGGGTTCGCCTATGCTGACGAGCTTTTCTCCCTGAATTTCCCGGATGAGTTCAAGGGATCGGATCATTTGCGGGTCCGCACCTTCGTGAACCAGATCAGCCAGATCCCGTCTCCCGTCGCACATGGCATCGGCTACACGCTACTGCCGAGAAGTGGATTGAACGCCTACCCCGGTATAGACAGGATTTGCGTCGCCCACCTTCCGAAAAGCCGCCATCATGACCTATGGATGGTGTTTCGACGCGGTCGAGCGCTCCCCGCACGGATCTCGCACATCGCGGATCTCATCAAATCCGTCGCCTCAGGTCTCAAACAGGTTGAATAGAGGGTCGACTGATCCAACCTTCGCTTAAGCCTGCATCAATACCCGACAGCAAAACCGTCCTTGCGCGGCTCAGAACCCGCACACAGCATGTTGCTGTCGCGATCGATCGCAATGATCTGTCCGCCGCCATACGGCTCTTCCGGGCGATGCACCTTGTGGCCCAGCGCCGTCAGCCCAGCCGCGACATGTTCCGGCACACCCTGCTCAAGTCCCAGTTGCCCGTCTTCGTGAAATGCGCGGGGAAACTCCAGCGCTTCCTGCGGGT
>CAYRLR010000107.1:0-7796 GCA_964424975.1 uncultured Anderseniella sp. | reverse complement strand
ACGCATATTGTGGCGCGGGTTGGTGGTCATGAGGTCAATCCTTCCAGTCAATCAGGTTTTCACTGCCGGCAGCGCGCGAAATATCGCCGCTGGTTACCATGCCTGCTGCCAGTTTCAGTTCCGGTGCCATGAAACGGTCATTGCCCAGTGGAGGCACGTCCCGGCGTATCCGAGCCAGCACAGCCTGCAGCGCCCGGCTGGTTTGCAGGGGCGCGCGGCATTCCACGCCCTGTGCGGCACACAGCAGTTCAACCCCGATGATGTTCGACAGGTTGGTGTTCATCTGCATCAGGCGGCGGGCACCATGGGCTGCCATCGAGACATGATCTTCCTGGTTGGCGCTGGTGGGGGTGGAATCGGTGGAACACGGTGTGGCGAGATGCTTGTTCTCGCTCATCAGGGCAGCCGTGGTGACCTCGGCGATCATGTAACCGGAGTTCAGTCCGGGATCAGGCGTCAGGAACGGCGGCAGGTCAAAGCTCAGAGTCGGGTCAACCATGACGGCTGTACGACGTTGGGAAATGGAGCCGATTTCGGCAATGGCCAGTGCCATCTGGTCGGCTGCAAAGGCCACCGGCTCTGCATGGAAATTACCGCCCGAGACGATCAGTCCGGCTTCTGCCAGCACCAGCGGGTTGTCGGTAACGGCATTGGCTTCGATTTCCAGCGTGCGGCCGGCCTGGCGCAACAGGTCAATGGCAGCACCGGTTACCTGCGGCTGGCACCTTATACAGTAGGGGTCCTGAACGCGGGTATCACCCTCGCGATGGCTTTCGCGTATCTCTGAATCCTGCATCAAAACCCGCATGGCAGCTGCGACATCGATCTGCCCGCGATGGCCGCGCAATGCGTGGATTTCCGGCTGCAACGGCGCGGTTGATCCCATCACTGCATCGGTGCTGAGCGCCGAGGCCACGATGGCAGCTTCGGCATTACGCTGGGCCTCGAAATACGCAGCCAGAGCAAAAGCGGTTGAAAACTGGGTACCGTTGATCAGCGCCAGGCCTTCCTTGGCACCAAGCACGATCGGTTTGAGGCCGGCGTTTGCCAGGGCATCGGCAGCAGGCATGGTCTGGCCATCGAACTCGGCTTCGCCTTCACCCAGCATCGCCGCCGCCATATGGGCCAGCGGGGCCAGGTCTCCTGATGCCCCGACAGAGCCCTGGGCCGGTACGATCGGAGTCACACCTGCGGCCAGCATGTCCTGTATCTGCTCGATCACCAGCCAGCGCACACCGGACGCACCGCGCCCCAGCGACAGAAGCTTCAGCGCCATCATCAGCCTGGCGATCTTGGTGGGAATTGGATCTCCGACACCCGAACAGTGCGACAGGATCAGGTTGCGCTGCAGGGTTTCGGTGTCCTGCTGCCTGATCTTCACCGAGGCCAGCTTGCCGAAGCCGGTATTGACGCCATAGACCGCGTCGTCGCCCTGCACTGCGCGTGCAACCTGGGCAGCCGCTGCTTCCACCGGCGCACGGGCAACGTCATCCAGCACGGCACAAGCCCCTGTACGATACAATTGCTGCAACTGGCCCAGGCTGGTGGTTCCAGGCGTCATGATGAGGTTGGTCATTGGGCGACACCTTCAAATATGCGGCTGTGCAGCGGGTTGAAACCAATGCGATACGCCAGCTCTGCAGGGTGTTCGACGTTCCACACTGCCAGGTCAGCGCGCTTGCCCGGCTCAACGGTCCCGGTATCCGTCAGGCCGAGTGCCCTGGCGGCATTGCGGGTCGACCCTGCCAGCGCTTCTTCCGGCGTCATGCGAAACAGGGTGCAGGCCATGTTCATGGTCAGCAGCAGCGACGTCATGGGCGATGATCCGGGGTTGCAGTCGGTCGCAACCGCCATGGCCACCTCGTGCTTTCGAAACAGGTGGATGGGCGGGGCCTGGGTTTCGCGTAGCGTGTAGAATGCGCCGGGCAGGATGACGGCCACGGTGCCGGCGCCAGCCATTGCCTTGACGCCTGCCTCGTCGAGATACTCAAGATGGTCGGCCGAGATAGCGCCGTAGCGTGCCGCCAGCTTGGCGCCACCCAGATTGGATAACTGCTCGGCGTGAAGCTTGACAGGCAGGTTCAGCTCAGCAGCTTTCCTGAAGACCCGTTCTATTTGTGCAGACATAAAACCGATGCCTTCGCAGAACCCGTCAACGGCGTCCACAAGACCCTCGGCATGGGCCTTTCCCAGCGCCGGAATGCACACATCATCAATATAGACGTCGGCCCTGTCCTTGTAGTCGGCAGGTACCGCATGAGCGCCGAGAAACGAGGTTTTCACCCGCACCGGGCGTTCGGTTTCGATTTTGCGCGCGACGCGCAGCATGGTCAGTTCGGTTGCAACGTCCAGTCCATAACCGGACTTGATCTCGATAACCGACACGCCCTCTGCCAGCAGCGCATCGACCCGGGGAAGCGCTGAATTCAGCAGTTCTTGCTCACTTGCGTTTCGGGTCGCGGAAACCGTGGAGACAATGCCGCCACCGGCGCGCGCAACCTCTTCATAAGATGCGCCCTGCAGGCGCATTTCGAATTCACGCGCCCGGTTGCCGCCATACACGATGTGGGTATGACAGTCGATCAGGGCCGGCGTCACCAGGCGTCCGCCCAGATCGACCTGGGGCCAGCCGGCATAGTCCGTCGGCACGCTATCGCCACCACCACACCAGGCGATACGGCCGTCCGTAATTGCAATCGCTGCGCCTTCGACAAGGCCATACGGCTCGCCTCCGGGCAGCATGGTTGCCAGATTAAGGTTTCTCAGCAGGCTTCGTGAAGATGACACACCGCACACCCTTGAATGTTTATGTTTTCCAGATATTATGTGCAGACATAATACGAGTCAATGCAGGAAACCCTTATCATGCAGCAAATCTGGGCTGAAACCGCACTCACCGCCGACGGATGGCAAAATCACGTCCTGATTTCGCTGGATGATACCGGGACAATTGCATCGGTCGAAGCCGATGTCGGCCCGGCAGGCCACCGCACCGGCATATTGCTGCCGGCACCCGTCAACCTGCACTCGCATGCCTTCCAGCGCGCCATGGCCGGCCTGACCGAGGCGCGCGGGCGAGACCCGTCGGACAGTTTCTGGACCTGGCGGCAGTTGATGTACCGGTTTCTCGACCAGCTTACGCCGGACCATATCGAGGCGATCACGGCCTTTGTGCAGATGGAAATGCTCGAGGCCGGTTATGCGGCGGTGGCCGAATTCCACTATCTGCATCATCAGCCTGACGGCACGCCGTATGACGATCTGGCCGAGTTATCGGCCAGGATCTGCGCCGCTGCAGCAGATACCGGCATCGGGCTGACACTGCTGCCGGTGTTGTATGAACACGGCGGCTGTGACGGTCGCGCCCTGGGTGCAGGCCAGAAACGCTTCGGCAATTCACCCGACAAGTACGCACGCCTGCAGCAGGCAGCAGCCAAGGCAATCGGCGCGCTGCCGGACGACACCATTGTCGGCGTGGCGCCGCATTCCCTGCGCGCCGTCAGCCGGGACGGGCTGAAATTCGCGGAATGGCTGGCCACCGACAGCCCGTTGCACATGCACCTGGCAGAACAGGTGGCCGAGGTTGAAGAAGTCGAGGCCGCATGGGGCAAACGCCCGGTCGACTGGCTTTTGGCGAACCACAAGGTGGACGAGCGCTGGTGCCTGATCCACTGCACCCAGATGACACCTGACGAAACCACGCAACTGGCCGCAACTGGCGCGGTTGCGGGGCTGTGCCCGATCACCGAATCCAGTCTTGGCGACGGTATTTTCGATGGTGTGCGCTATCTCGGAGCTGGCGGACGCTTTGGCGTGGGCTCGGATTCCAATGTCCGCATTTCGCTCATTGAGGAATTGCGCACCCTGGAATATTCGCAGCGTCTGCGCGACAGGGGCCGCGCCATGCTGGCGACCGCCGAAAAATCCACCGGTCGCGTGCTGTTTGACGGAGCCTGTGCGGGCGGTGCCCAGGCCGCCGGCCGCAAGTCGGGGGCAATTGCACCGGGCAGGCTGGCAGACCTGGTGGCGCTTGATGCCGGTAATCCCAACCTTGCCGGGCGTTCCGGCGATGCCGTGCTGGACAGCTTCATTTTCGCCGGCGGCGACGGCCTGGTTTCAGACGTGTGGTCGGCCGGGCGGCATTGCGTGCACGACGGCAATCACATGGCACGAGGACGCATAATACAACGCTATATTGAAACAATAAGCGACTTGAATAACTCATTGTGACTGAAGTTGATACAAATTCGTGGCAAGGCATCAAATCGGAGGTGATGCGCCGCATCAATGACCGGCGCTGGAAACCGGGCGACCTGATCCCCGGCGAGGTCGATCTGGCAGAGGAATTCGGCTGTGCCCGCGCCACCGTCAACCGGGCTCTGCGCGACCTGGCCGAAACCGGACTGCTGGACCGCAAACGCAAGGCCGGCACGCGCGTCGCCCTCGATCCGGTGCGCAAGGCAACGGTTGAAATCCCGGTAATCCGCAAGGACGTGGAGTCCCGCGGCAAGGTCTACAGTTTCGATCTGCTGGACCGCAGGGAGCTGACTGCCTCAGCAGCGTTGCAGCAGCAATACGGGCTGACAGGCTCAGCGCCGTTGCTGGGATTGTGGACCCTGCACCGCGCCGATGGTGCACCGTTTGCCTATGAAGAGCGCTGGATCAACCTGTCGGTGGTACCGGACATCATCGAGGCAGATCTTGAAACCATCAGCGCAAACGAATGGCTGGTGCACAACATGCCATTGTCACGTGGTGAATTCAGCTTCTCTGCCGGCAACGCAACTGCCGCAGAGGCACATCTGCTTGATTGCCAGCAAGGTGCCGCGCTGTTTGTCGTCAGCCGCAGCACCTGGGTTGTGGATGACCCCATTACCGCGGTGCGCCTGTTGTATGCGCCGGGTTTTTCAATGAAAACAGTCGTCTAACCGACATTCTGCTTCACGAGGTCGGCATACAACGCACGCAGATGCCGGGTAACCGGCCCGGCCCCGTCAAGGTCGCCGATTTTCACCCCATCCAGCGAGGCAACCGGGGTTTGCGCACCGAACGTGCCGGTCAGAAACGCCTCATCGGCAGAATAAGTGTCAAACAGCGAGTAATTGCGCTCAAAAACCGGAATATCATTGGCACGGCACAGGTTGATGATGTTCTGGCGGGTGACCCCGTTCATGCAATAGTCCCCCGTAGAGGTCCAGACCTGGCCCTTGCGCACGATGAAGAAGTTGCAGGCATTGGTAGTGTTCACGAAACCATGCGGGTCAAGCATCAGGGCTTCGTCGGCACCCATGCGTTCTGCCTGCAGGCAGGCCAGCACACAGTTCAGCTTGGAATGGGAATTGTACTTGGCATCCTGCGCCATCGGGCTGCCGCGCACCTGCGGCACGGTCACCAGTGCCAGGCCGTGAGCCTGGACTTCCTGCTTCGGCTTCGAGTGCTCGATGATGATCACCATGGTCGGCCCAGAACGCGACAGCCGCGGGTGCTGAAACGGCTTGTCCTTGATGCCGCGTGTCACCATCAGGCGGCAATGGGCGTCGGTGACCATGTTGTTGGCGGCGGCCGTCTGCGTCAGGGCGTCCAGCACACCGGCCCGGTCCATGCCGATGTCGATGCCGACCGCCTTGCAACTGCCGAACAGCCGGTCCATGTGCTCGTCGAAAAAGGCCCACTTGCCGTCATACAGCCGCATGCCCTCCCACATGCCGTCACCCAGCATGAAACCTGAATCATAGACCGACACCTTCGCGTCATCGCGATGCACGATGTCGCCGTTCACCCAGATCATGATATCCAGATTACGCGCGTCTTCTTCGGTCTCATGGCTGTGGTGGGATGAGGGCATATCATTCATGGTCTTGTTCCTGAAACTTGAATGCGGCACACACTAGAGTCAGGATGCAATCACGGCAACAGGGGTGAAATGACCAGCGCTGCCAGCGAAATAGAACGCCACATCGCACGCTTGCACGACAATGGCCGGCTGCGGGTATGGTCGCTCATCATCACCTTCTTTGGCGATGCGGTGGCGCTGCGCGGAGGTCGCGTGGCGCTGAGCACCCTGCGCGACGCCATGGGCCTGCTCGACATTGAACCGGGTGCGGTGCGCACCGCCCTGTCGCGTCTGGCCAATGAAGGCTGGGTCGAGCGGCAGCGCGAAGGCCGGTTGAGCTTCTACAAACTGACAGACCAGGGCCGTGCCGCGTTCGATGAACCGACCAGACGCATTTATGCTGCAGCCGCGCGCGACTGGGACGGTGAGTGGAGCGTGGCCATAGACGCCGATGACAATGCAAGCCTGCTCGGCGACCGCGGCTTCGTCGCCCTGGGCGGCAAGGCATGGCTGCGGGTCGGCGGTGATGCCGGTACCCTGCCCGCCGGCATGCTGGTGATATCCGGCAAGGGCAGTGAGCTGCCGGCCTCGCTGCTGTCACTGTGGCAGATTGACGAGCACGCAGCACACTATGGCGCCTTCATCGACAACTGGCAGGGTTTCGCCGCGCCTGAAACCCTCTCGCCCGGCGATGCCATGGCAGCGCGTACCTTGCTGATTCACCACTGGCGGCGCATTGTGTTGCGCGACCCCGCCTTGCCGGATGTTCTGCTGCCGGATGACTGGATCGGTCATAAAGCCTGCAAACTGGTCAGGCAGACTTATCATGATCTGCTGGAGAACAGTGAAAACTGGTTGAATGACAATGGCTTGCCGGATCAAACTAGGCCGGGAGTCTTGCAACAACGATTTAATGTGTTACGAAATATTGCCAATTAGAATATATTTTGTTACACATATCACCCGATATGGAGGACGCTCATGTATTCCCAGGGGTTGATCGGCGCTGACAGCCGTACAGAAGAAACGCAAGAGTTTCTCGACGCGTTCCAGGCGCGCATAGACGCGGAAGAAAAAATCGAACCCAATGACCCGATGCCGGAAGGCTATCGCCGCACGCTGGTGCGCCAGATCGGCCAGCATGCGCATTCGGAAATTGTCGGCATGCTGCCGGAAGGAAACTGGATCACCCGCGCCCCGACACTCAGGCGCAAGATCGCGCTGATTGCCAAGGTGCAGGACGAAGGTGGCCACGGGCTTTACCTGTACTCGGCTGCCGAAACGCTCGGCGTATCGCGCGAACAGATGACGGCGGAACTGCTGTCCGGCAAGGCGAAATATTCGTCCATATTCAACTATCCGACGCCGACCTGGGCCGATATCGGTGCCATTGGCTGGCTGGTCGACGGTGCCGCCATCATGAACCAGATCCCGCTGTGCCGGTGTTCGTTCGGGCCCTATGCGCGCGCCATGATCCGGGTGTGCAAGGAAGAAAGCTTCCACCAGCGCCAGGGCTATGAAATCATGATGCAGCTTGCCCACGGCTCCAAGGCCCAGAAAGACATGGCGCAGGACGCGCTGAATCGCTGGTGGTGGCCGTCCCTGATGATGTTCGGCCCGCACGATGCCGACAGCCAGCACGGCGACCAGTCCATGGCCTGGAAGATCAAGCGCTTCACCAATGACGAACTGCGCCAGAAATTCATCGACGCGACGGTGCCGCAGGCCGAATTCATCGGCCTGACCATGCCGGACCCGGACCTGAAATGGAACGAGGAACGCGGCGTCTATGATCACGGGCCGATTGACTGGGACGAGTTCTGGCGCGTGGTAAAGGGCGGCGGCCGCATGAACCGTGACCGCATCAGCGCACGCAAGAAAGCCTGGGACGACGGGGCCTGGGTGCGCAAGGCGGCCCTGGCGCATGCCGAAAAGCGCAATGCGCGCAAGGTGGCGGCTGAAT
>CAYRLR010000106.1:3583-7809 GCA_964424975.1 uncultured Anderseniella sp. | reverse complement strand
TACCGGGTTGGAAGCCGGGTCTTGTACGACCTGGACGAGGTTGTCGAGGCAATCTCCGGCAACATATGCCGGTGCACCGGTTATGAACCCATTATTGAAGCCATTCTGGATGCCGCGCAAAGCGGTGCCGGACGGCGCAGCGCGTAAGGAAGCATAACACCCATGAGCGTGGAATTCCGCAAAGAGCTGTTCGCCAATGAACGCGATGACAATCTCAACGAGATCGGCAAGGGCACCCAGCGCCAGGATGCGCTGGGCCATGTGACCGGCAGGTCGCCGTATTTCGACGATCATCTGTTTGAAGGTCTTTTGCAGGTGCGCTGCGTGCGCAGTCCGCACCATCATGCCCGCATCCGGTCGATTGATTATGCGCAGGCCGCGCAGATGCCGGGCGTGGTGAAGGTCATTCGCGCGGAAGACGTGGCGCACAATTTCAATACCCTGCTGAGCCTGCTGAACTTCGGTCGCGATGACGAGCCGCTGATTTCATCGAAAAAGGTGAGCTATATCGGTGAGCCTGTGCTGGCGATTGTTGCCAGAACCGACCGGCAGGCGCGTGATGCGGTTGCTGCCGTCAGGGTGGACTGGGAAGTGCTGCCGCATGTGCTGGACGTGGAAGAGGCACTTAAGCCCGACGCGCCGGTGGTCAACGAGGTCTATCCCAACAACACGTTCGACTATCACGACAAGTATGATCACCAGAAGGTGCGCTATGGTGATGTGGAAACTGCCTTTGCCCAGGCTGACAAGATAGTCGAAGGGCGCTACCAGATGTCGCCCATCGAACAGGCGCCGGTTGAAACCAATGGCGCTATTGCAGCGCCTGAAACCAATGACCGGTTTGTCTGCTACACCTCGACACAAGCGCTGTTCTTCTCGCTGGGCACGGCTGCCAAACTGCTCAATGTCAGCTCCAACCGGCTGCACTTCATCGGTGGAACGGTTGGTGGCGGCTTCGGCGGCAAGGTGGACAGCCTGGTCGAGCCCATGGCGATCCTGGCCTGCATGCTGACCGGCAAGCCGTGCCGGTTTGTGTGGGACCGCGAGGAAGAGATGCAGGTGGGCGCACCGCGCGGCGGCGAACGCTGGTATCTGAAGGACGGGGTGATGAATGACGGGCGCATTATCGCGCGCCAATTCACCGGGTATTTTGACTCCGGCGCCTATACCAGGTTGTCAAGCTACGCCATCATCAAGGGCGCTGCGCATCTGCCGGGACCCTACCACATTGCCAATGTGAAGGCCGACGTGTTCTGCGTGTTCACCAACCGGACACCGGCCACCGCCATGCGCGGCTTCGGCGTGACCGGGGTGGATTTTGCCATTGAATGCCAGATGGACAAGATTGCCCACGAGGTCGGCATGAACCCGGTCGAGTTGCGCATTCTGAATGCCTATCGGGACGGCGACATGAAGGCCCATCGACGCGAAGCCAAGAACTGCGCACTGATCGAATGCGCGCAAGTGGCGGCGGAAAAAGCCAACTGGCCGATACGGGATGAATTCAAGCAGATGTCGTCGATGGTCGGCGGTGGCGGTGAGCGGGCCAAAATCCCCCACACCGTGACCGATGAAGACGGCAAGATCGGCGATCGCCGGGCCGGACGCAGTGGTGGACAGACCCGCACCATTGCGCCTTCAATGCCGGCACCTGCGCCTGCTGCTTATACGCCGCCACGGCCATCAGCGCCGCCGCCCGCACCGGCATCTGCAGACCAGCAACCAAGTTACGCGCATCCGGCAGCAGCACCGGCCTATCAGCCGGCCGCCACGCAAACCCCGCCTCCGGTTGCGCCAACGCCTGCGCCAGCACCAACACCTGCGCCTGCTGCCGCGCCGGTGTCAGACAGCGGTGCGCCATCGGCGCGTCCGGTCAATCGGCCCGGCTACAGCCGTTTTGCATCCAATTCCGGTTTCAGGAGGCGCTGATCATGAGCATTCACAAGGGCAGGGGTTTTGCCTCCATCAACTATCCGATCGGCATGAACCTGGGCGGTGATCCGAGCCAGGCGCTGGTGCACTCCAACCCGGACGGCAAGTTCGCGGTGGCGCTGTCGTCCATCGATCTGGGCCAGGGCATGAAACAGGTCACCCGCCAGATCGCTGCGGAAACACTGGGTGTGCCGGTTGAGGATGTCTATGTGGACACCGCCGACAGCGATACCGGGCCGCACTGCATGGGATCGTTTGCCTCGCGCGGTACGCACCGTGTCGGTAATGCGGTCATACAGGCGGCCAAGGAAGCCCGTGCGGTGATGATGGAGGCAGCAGCCGAAGAACTTGAAGTCAATGCGGCGGACCTGGAGACCGATGGCAAGGGCAATATTTTTGTCCGCGGCGCGCCGTCGAGGTCCATATCAACGGGCGAGGCATGCGGTGCCGCGCAGTTCAAGCAGGGCAAGACCGTGTCGGGCAGGGGCATCTTTCTGATCCCGATGTCGGACGTTGATCCTGAAACCGGGGAAATGACGCCGGTGTCGTGCTATGCCCACGCCGCGCTTGTGGTTGATATCGAGGTGGATGACGAAACCGGCGAGGTTGATGTCAAGCAGATGAACTCGGCCTATGAAGTCGGCCGCGCGCTCAATCCGCGCATGGTGGAACAGCAACTTGTCGGCGGTGCCTGGATGGGCATGAGCCACGCCTTGTGGGAGACCACGGAGCCTTATTATCCTGAACGCACGCACCGGCCGACCGATTTCAACCAGTACCTGATGCCGGGGCCTGGCGACATCGCTCCGCATGATATCGCCATTCTGGAAAGACCGGCGCCGGATGGTCCCTATGGCGGCAAGGGACCGGGTGAAATGTGTGCCAACCCGGTGCTGCCTGCGGTTGCCAATGCGGTGTTCAACGCGGTCGGTGTGCGCATAGACGAGTTGCCGATTACCCCTGAAAAGATACTGCGCGCCATCAAGGCCAATGGCGGCGCACAGCCGCAAGGCCAGCGGTAAGGACGGACAGACAAACTCATGCCCGTAAACCCGACCATATCAGGGATATCCAACCCGCCGGAGCTTCATGAAGCCCTGCAGGCGGCGCAGTACCTGTCGGACGATGCGTTGTCGACGTCTGCCTATCTGGCGCTGGCGCTCGGCAAGCCGTTATTGCTGGAAGGTGCGCCGGGTGTCGGCAAGACCGAAGCTGCCAAGGCGTTGTCCTCGATCCTCGGCAGGAGGCTGATCCGGCTGCAGTGCTATGAAGGCATTGATGCCGGTGCAGCGCTTTACGAGTGGAACTACCCCCGTCAGATGCTGGCCATCCGGCAGGCGGGCGATGAGTATGTCAACATATACAAGGACGAGTTCCTGATCGCGCGTCCCATGCTGGACGCCTTGCAGTCGGGCGGGAATGCACTGCTGCTGATCGATGAAATCGACAGGTCGGACCATGAGTTCGAGGCATTTCTGCTGGAGTTCCTGTCCGACTTCCAGATTTCAATCCCAGAACGCGGCACGATCCGTGCGCAACAGCGCCCGGTGGTCGTGCTGACGTCCAACCGGACGCGCGAACTGCACGAAGCCCTGCGCAGGCGCTGCGTGTATCACTGGATCGATTACCCGGACGCGCTGCGCGAAGCCGAAATCGTGATGATGCGGGCGAGCTCGGTGGCGCGTGATACTGCCGACCGCGTGGTGGCTGCAGTCGGCCGGTTGCGGGCCGAACCGCTGACCAAGCCGCCCGGTGTTGCCGAAACGGTCGAGTGGGCGGAAGCCGTCACGCTGCTGCAGTCGCAGGGCGCGCACTGGCCCGATGCCTTCAAACGCGCCATCGGTGTGGTGCTGAAGGACCAGGACGATATGACCTTCGTGCATGACCGGCTCGATCAACTGATTACGGGGACGGCGGCATGAGCATGACCCAGGCATTGCCGCGCGCAGTTGAACCGTTCGTCGAGTTTGCATCCTTGTTGCGCGAGAACGGATTTTCCGTGGCGCCTGAACAGACCATGGGCTTCATCGAGGCTGTCGGTCTGCTGGGTCCGCGAAACATGAATGACATCCTGCAGGCGGGCAGAGCGATGTTTGCGCCACCGCCTGAACGGCGGCCCGAGTTTGATGCGCTGTTCCGCATGAAGTTCCTGGGCCAGTCGATTCCGGTGCCTGCATCGGGGCCTGACGAAGATGAGATCCTGGTGGGCGAAGAGGCAACCGGTGACACTGAACCGCCGGAACCCGATGAGATCAACGAGGCGGGCGGCGAAGCCATCGGCAACGAGATATTGT
>CAYRLR010000106.1:0-3573 GCA_964424975.1 uncultured Anderseniella sp. | reverse complement strand
CACTGATGAAAACGATACTCTGCGGCGCTTCGCGCGACTTGCACCGGAACGCTTGCCAGTGCGCAAATCATATCGGCGTGCAGCCGCCAGCAAGGGCGATGGCTGGAACATGCGCAAGGTGTTTCGCCAGGCGGTGCAGCGCGATGGTGAAGTAATTGAACTGCCAAGGCTGCGGCGCAAGCTGCGCCAGCGCCGGATCGTGCTGCTGATCGACGTATCCGGCTCAATGAAGGATCAGACCGACAGTTATTTGCGCTTTGCACATGCACTGGCACAGGCGGGCGAGCGTATCGAGATATTCACACTCGGCACCCGGCTGACGCGGATCACCCGCGCCATGAAGGTGCGAAACCGGGCGCAGGCACTGAACCTGGTATCGGGCATCGTGGCCGACTGGGATGGTGGCACACGGCTGGGTGACGCGCTGCAGGCATTCCTCGACATACCGCGTTTTGCCGGGTTTACCCGCGGGGCTGCGGTGCTCGCCTTGTCGGACGGGCTGGAGCGCGGCGATCATTCGACGCTTGTCGAGGCGGTTGAAAAACTGTCGCGCCTGGCCTGGAAGCTGATCTGGCTGACACCGCTGGCGGGTGATGCCGGGTATCGCCCGGAGACAGCGGCCATGCAGGCGATAGCGCCGTTCCTGGATTCGATTGAAGACGGAAGTTCCGTGCGCGCGCTGTGCGAGCGCGTGCTTTCCCTCAGGCAGGAGGCTGCATAGATGGACATTATTGACGCGCATCATCATATCTGGCGGCAGGCTGATCTGCCGTGGCTGCTGGGGCCGGAACAGCCGAGAATATTCGGACCCTACAAGGCGATCATGCGGGATTACCTGATCGAGGAGTTCCTGGACGACATCAAGGGATCCGGCATCACGAAGTCGGTCTATGTGCAGGCCAACTGGGCCCCGAACTGGTTCGCCGACGAGGCCGCATGGGTGCAGTCGGCGGCCGACAGGACCGGCTGGCCGCATGCAATCGTGGGATATGCGGATTTCACCGGTGACGATGTGCGCCCGCAGCTTGACAAGCTGAAGGTCAATTCGCTGATGCGCGGCATCCGCCAGCAGTTTCACTGGCACGAGGAACCGATGTACCGGTTTGCCGCGCGGCCCGATCTGCCATCTGACCCGCAGGTACAGAAGAACGTCGCAAGACTGGCAGACTATGGCTGGTCGTTTGATCTGCAGGTGTTTACCGGCCAGATGGGCGATGCGGCCAAGCTGGCTCGGGCATGTCCGGATGTGACCTTCATCCTGCAACATGCCGGCATGCTGGAAGACCTGTCCGACGCCGGCATCAAGGCCTGGCGCGATGGCATGAAGCGTCTGGCAGCCGAGCCGAACGTGGTCTCCAAGCTGTCGGCCTTCGGCACCTTCATTCATCGCAATGATGCCGATCACATCAAGACCATTCTCACTGACACGGTGCAGATATTCGGCGCCGAGCGCTGCCTGTTCGGCTCCAACTACCCGATTGAAAAGCTCTGGACCAGTTACGCAGATCTCGTGGGTGCTTTCAAAAAGGCAGCTTCGGGCCTGTCCAAGGCAAAGCAGAAGGCAATTTTTCATGACACCGCAATGCGGGTCTACAAGCTTTAGGCCCCCGGGCCCGAAAGTTCATAACAAGACAGGCCGCAGACCGGTCGAAGACACGAAGGGAAAAACAGAAAATGGCACTTGAAATCAAGATTCTCGATTACGGTGATATCGAGCTGGAAACCAGCTTCCTGGTGCTGGGACATGAGTGTGGCCGCATTCGGCGCGTGCCGGTCTACGGGTTTCTCATCCTGGGCGGCAGGTATCCAATTGTTGTCGATACCGGCTACCGCGACAATGCCATCATGGAGTCGCTCGGCATGCGCGGCCTGCAGTTTCATGACAACATGATTGAAAACCAGTTGGCCAAACACGGCGTGAAACTGGGCGACGTGCGCTATGTGCTGCACACCCACCTGCACATTGATCATGCCGGCAAGGATGATCACTTCAGCATGAATACCACCGTGGTGCTCAACCGCCGCGAGATGGAGTTTTCGGTCTCCGGGATCATGTATCCGCAGTATCCCAAGCCGGACATCAAGCATCTGGTCGACCGCATCTATGAACCTGAAGCCATGCGCTTCCTCGACCTGGAGATTTCCGGCGCTGAAGAGATCATTCCCGGCGTGTGGTGCGAGGCCGCCGGTGCGCACACCGAAGGCTCCATGAACGTGATCGTTGAAACAGCCGAAGGCCTGGCCTGCATCTGTGGTGACGTGATCTACGATTTCAACGATCAGATCGTCAATCACGTGAACACCAATAACTGGATGGAACCACGGGTGACCGGCAACCATTCCGGCTCCAAGCGGGAAGAGAAGGGCGCCATCAAGAAGCTGTTGTCCAACTACACCTTCCTGCTGCCGGTGCATGACCGCCCGGCCAGGATCGAACACCAGCAGGTGGTTGGCCGGCTTGGCATGACGGTTCCCGGCCCGATCACCGAAACAGTGGCCAATCGCGACTGGTTCCCGATGTAGCGGCCACGACCAGCACCTGATCAAAGGAAAACCCCGCCATGGCACATGATGCCCTTGATCCGTCATTTCGTGACCTGATCGACGAGCACGCCCCGGTTCTGCAATTGGGCACCGGCTTCAATTTCACCGAGGGCCCGATCTGGCATCCGGCAGACCAGTACCTGCTGTTTTCCGACATGCCGGACGACAAGCGCCGCCGGTGGGACAGTCATGGCGTCAGGGAGGTGATGCATCCGTCCAACAAGGGCAACGGCATGACCTATGACGGGGACCTCAACCTGCTGGTGTGCGAGCACTCAACCTCGTCGGTTGCGCGGTTTCGTCCTGACGGCACGCGCGAGGTGCTGGCCAGCCATTATGAAGGCCGTGAACTGAACAGTCCGAATGATCTGGTTGTGAAATCGGATGGCTCGATCTGGTTCAGCGATCCGACCTATGGCCGCCTGCCGGGTTTCGGGGTTGAACGCGAAGTGCAGCTCGGGTTTCAGGGCGTCTACAAGATTGCCGCCGGGGCGGCGCCGGGCGTCGAACCTGAACTGGTGGTGGATCGCTATACCTTTACCCAGCCCAATGGCCTGTGCTTTTCCCCGGATGAAAAGCTGCTCTATATCAATGACACGGTGCAGGCGAACATTCGCGTTTATGATGTGACCGCAAGCGGCGCGCTGGCCAATGGCCGGCTGTTTGCCTCTGGTATCCAGGACAGTATGAAGCCGGGCGTGCCGGATGGCATGAAGTGTGATATGCGCGGCAATGTCTGGGTGACCGCGCCTGCCGGTATCTGGGTCTACAATCCGCAAGGCTTGCTGATCGGCAAGGTGCAGGTACCGGAACTTGTTGCCAATATACACTGGGGGGGTAAGGACTGGCGGACGCTGTTCATCTGCGCCACCCATTCGCTGTATTCGGTGCAGACCAGGGTCGGCCCGCGCAACGAGCCGTTCATGAAGGTCGGGGCAGGCGTATCATCGTCGCCCGCACAGGTTCAGGCTTCTTCTGCGTCTGCACAGGCATCATCGCCACCGCCGCCGCCGCCCACGACGCCGTCGG
>CAYRLR010000105.1:0-7835 GCA_964424975.1 uncultured Anderseniella sp. | reverse complement strand
CAAGGCCTGCTTGTCTTCGAACCTGAAATGACCGTAGTCGAACATGGTCACACCATTGACTGACTTGCAAACTGTACTGACCGTAATCCAACTTGTGCATGTTGTAAAGTGGTCATTGATGTTGAAGTCCGGGCAAACTTGCGCTAGAAATGTGAGATTCTGGTCACGAAGAGGGATTCATGGACGGTACGGATTCACCTCCAGTCGGCAAAAGCGGGCGCCAGCAGCAGATTGTTGCCGATCTGCGGCTTTATCCGGCGATGCGGGTCAATGAGCTGGCGCAGCGATTGGGGGTTTCCACCGAAACCATCCGGCGCGACCTGTCTGACCTGGATGAGCGCGGTCTGGTCAATCGGACATATGGCGGTGCAATGCGCACCGTCACGCATGAGCCCGGTCTTAGCGAGCGTGAAGCGCTGATGATCTCCGAGCGCCTGCGGATTGCGGCAGCAGCGGCGCAGTTTGTCAGGCCGAACGACATCCTGATGATCGGCGGTGGCGCCACGACCTTGCATTTTGCCCGCCGGATCGCGGCGCTCGACATGCCGATGACGGTTATTACCCATTCGTTCAGCATTGCAGTGGCGCTTGCCACCGGTTCATTGATCAAGGTGTTGATGCTGCCGGGCCAGTATGATGGCCGGGAGGGCCTGATCCACGGCGCCGACACCGTGGAGCAGTTGCAGCGGTTCCGCGCAAACAAGGCGTTTCTAGGGGCTTCCGGGCTGACCGTCGAGGGGCCCAATGATGCGGCCATGGGGCCGGGGCTGATCTACGGCATGATGATGCGGCGATCATCGCAGTCATTTGTACTGGCCGACCACGGCAAATTCGACCAGCCGTCACTGACGGTTTATGGCCCCTGGAGCCCTTCGGTTACCCTGATCAGCGACGCCAAACCGGAAGGCGAGTTGCTGGATGCACTGGAGGAGAGCCAGGCTGAACTGGTCGTGGCTTGAGGTTCAGGTGGCTGATGGGTTGATAAGTCTACAAATAGCGTGCCAAGATTACCGATTGAACCGGCTCTCGAAAGCCGGTTTTGCACAAAGGAGCCGGACATGACACGGCACTTGAGCTCTGCCGTCACGGGAGCGTCCGTAGATGGAACGCTGCCTAACGACCCGGCAATACTTGCTGCGGCGGCAACCGGCATTGTGACTTTCATCGAGCAGGCCGGTGGCGATGTCGATAGCATTTTCGGTAATTCCGGACTGTCGCCGGAAATGGCCGGCGCCGTAACCCTGAAGCTCAGACTGTCCGACTTTTGCGAACTTTTCGAACAGGCCTCACGGCTGACCAAGATGGATAATTTCGGCCTCTGGTTCGGCAACCAGTTTCAGCCCCGCGACCTGGGCCTGTGGGGCTATGCGACAGTGTCATGCCCGACGCTTGGCAGCGCGCTGGAAACCATGGTTGGACTGTTCGGATATCACCAGGAGCAGTCCGGCATGGCATTCAGGCGCGATCCGAACGGATTGTTCCGCATAGAATACCAGATAGAGGCACCGGATATTTTCAATCGCCGGCAGGATGCAGAACTGTCGCTTGGAATGTTCCTGAATGTGTTCCGCGAGGCTTGTGGCCAGGCCTGGACGCCGGACGAAGTGCACTTTGAACATCCCCGGCCGAATGACCGTGATGAGCACGAACGTGCCTTTGGAGCGCCGGTGTACTTCTCGCAATCGACCAATGCCCTGCTGTTTTCCGAAGACGTGCTGCGCCGGCCCATGCCGAACCGCGACACCACCCTGATGGCGTTGATGCAGAACTGCCTGAAGCAGTTGTCCAACCGTACACGCAAGCCGGTAGACCTGTTTGACCGGGTCAGCAACTCGATCCGTGCGGGGCTGTCGGCAGGCTATCCGTCACTGGAAAAGGTTGCGGTCGAGCTGCACGTGTCTCCCGGTGCCATACAAAGAGAATTGGGTCAGCAGAACACGACCTTCAAGGACCTTGTCGAGCTGCTCCGGCGCGAGCTGGCCATGGTCTACCTGCAACAGCGGCACTTGCCCATGTCGGAAATCTCGTTCCTGTTGGGATACTCGGAGCTGTCGGCCTTTTCACGCGCTGTCAGGCGCTGGACGGGCGCATCGCCCAGCGCTGTACGCAGCGCGCTGCTGGGCTCGCCCGACCGTGACACGGTTTTTGACTGACACACCACCTCATCGACACATGCCCGGTCAGGCCTGTTCGATTGCCTCCAGTGATTCCGGCAGTATCTGGCCGCCGTCCACGATGATGGTCTGGCCGGTAATATAGTTGGCTTCCCTGGACGCCAGGAACAAGGCGGCATTGCCGATGTCTTCCACCCGGCCCAGCTTTTTCAGCGGGATCGATGTTGCCATGGTCTTGAGATAGTCCTCACCCAGGTCTTCGAGCCCTTCAGTGATGATGTTGCCGGGCAGGACGGCATTGACGGTGATGCCGTACTTGGCCAGTTCGATGCATGCGGTCTTCATGAAACCCAGTTGCCCGGCCTTGGAAGCGCCATAGTGCGCCCAGCCCGGAAATCCGGTCTCCGGCCCGGTGATGGAAGATGTCAGAACAACGCGACCTTCACCTGATTTCTTGAGCCATGGCAGGCAAGCCTTCACCGACAGGAAATTGCCTTTCAGGTTGGTGCCCAGGACCAGGTCCCATTCTGTCGGGTCCATGTCTTCCATCTTGGTCTGGGGATAGACGCCTGCATTGGCACACAGAATGTCGATACCGCCAAACGCTTCAGCGGTGGTTTTTGCCATGGCTTGCGACTGTTCCCAGTCGGCCACGTCCGCAACGCAGCTTTGTGCACCATTGCCGATCTCGGCGGCCGCGGCTGCAGCAGCAGCGCCATCGCGCCCCACGATCATCACCTTGGCACCCTGGTTGGCGAATACCCGGGCAATGCCCTTGCCGATACCCTTGCTGGCACCGGTTACGATGACAGACTTTCCCTTGATGGATGTGAGCATTTTGTACCCTCCTGTTTATCTCGTTTTGTTCAATCTTCAGAAGACGTGAAAGCTTGTGCCCGGCGCTTGCGCCCGCCGGTCGCCAGCCAGACCAGGTAAGCCAGCAGCAACATCAAGGCGGCGCTGGACATGGTCAGGGATCCAAGCGTCGGCACCATGGGGGTGTAGCCGGATACCATTTTGGCATACAGCCATTCAGGCACGGTCTGGTCTGCGCCGGTGGAAAACAGCGACAGCGGAAAATTGCCCCACGACAACAAGAACGCGAAGATGCTGCCCGAGACAACGCCGGGCGCCAGTATCGGCAAGGTGACTTCTCGCAACACCTGCCACCTGGTGGCGCCAAGATCAAAGGCGGCCTCTTCCAGGGCCGGGTCGAAGCTGTAAGCCTGGATTGACATGATCAGGATGACGATCGGAACGATCCAGATCATGTGTGCGAACACTGCCGTTTGCCAGCTCGTGGTTATGCCCAGTGCGGAGAACCATAACAGCAATGACAGGCCGAGCACGGCTTGCGGAAAGAAGATCGGCAGCAATACCAGGCGCTGGTAGAGCTTGCGGCCTTTCCAGTCGTAGCGGGCAAAGGCGAGCGCGCCGAAAAATGCCAGCAGAACAGAGAAGAACGTTACCAGTGCCGCTACCGATATCGAGGTCCACAACAGGTCTCGAACCGAAAGCGATTCCAGCGTTTTGGTGTACCACTTGGTGGTGAAGGACTGGATCGGGAAGCGGAAATAACGCTGCGTCGAGAACGATGCCAGGATGACCGCGAACATCGGAATGTACAAAAACAGGATGACTGCGGATGTCCATATCCAGATGAATTTTTTGGTTGTGGGGGATGAGCCAGCGGTTTTCATGTGCTATCTCCGCCCGATGATCTGATCTAGGTCGATGCGCCGGAACAGGATGAAGACGATCAGTCCTGACAAGGCGATGAGCAATACCGACAGGACCGATCCCTTTGGCCAGTTCTGCGCAAAGGTGAAAGCCGACTCGATGTCGTCGGCAATCATCACCACCGCCTGACCCCCCAGTATCTTCGATTCAGCCAGCGACCCCATGGCCAGGATGAAGGTGAGAATGGCGCCGATCAGAATGCCGGGCATGGCCAGGGGCAATTCTATTTCGCGAAACACCTGCCAGCGGCTGGCTCCAAGATCAAACGCGGCTTCCTTGAGTGGATCGGGTATCATCGAGATGCCGATGACCATGGGAAACAGCATGAACGGCAGATAGACATAGACCAGTCCGAGCAGGATGGATGGTACGGTGTACAGAAATCCCGAGGCGCTTATTCCCAGCACACTTTGCAACGTGCCGTCGAGAATGCCGTTCTTCAACAACACCAGGACCCAGCCGAACAGGCGGATGTTTTCGGAAATCAACAGGGGAACGGCGATCAGCGCGGTGACCAGGTTGGCCCATTTGCCAAACAGCTTGGCCATGCCATAGGCGATGGGGTAGCAGATCGGGAACAACAGTATGACGGTCAGCGCGGCCAGAAACAGGGACCACAGAAACGAGATGTAGTAGCTGTCTGAAAATACCGAATAATAGTTTTCCAATGTCGGGACATTGTTGAGGGCGAATGTCCTCGACGGCATGAAACTGTAACCGAGCACCATGAGCAGGGGCCCGGCAAAGCCAACCAGAAGAAAAATTGATGCCGGCGCTGCTGCCAGCACGCCCGGATTTTTCAGCCAGTCTGCCAATTTGCTCATTGGCTCAATCCTTCACCAGGATGGAGTCTTCCGGCCGCCAGCCAAGATAAACGGTGTCGTTCAGCTTGCCATCGAACGGTTCATCCTGCAATCGCTCCACAAGCCAGTGAACGCCACCGGCCGCACGGACCTGATACTGGACCCGCGACCCCAGGGCGTAGTCATTGAACACCACGCCTTGCAACTTGTTGGGTAGTTTCGCGGCAACGCTGCCGATCTTCATGATCTCCGGCCTGATGATCAGATGGCCGGCCTTGAAGCCGTCCGGTTTCTTGTGAACCTTGTAGACGGCGCCGTCAGCCTTGCTGCGTACCTTGTTGCCGCCGGCATCGTCCACGTCGATCGTGTTCACCTCGCCCATGAACTGGGCAACGAACTTGTCGCGGGGATGGTTGTAGATCTCGTTTGGCGTGCCGACCTGGACTATGCGGCCATCACGCATGATGCCGATGCGGTCGGACATCACCATTGCCTCTTCAAGCGAGTGGGTGATGTAGACGAAGGTCTTGCCGGTTTCGCGGTGAATGTCCTTGAGCTCTTTCTCAAGGGTTTTGCGCAAGCGATAGTCGAGCGCGGAAAGAGGTTCGTCAAAAAACAGTATCTTGGGGTCGAAAGCCAAGGCGCGCGCCAGCGCAATTCTCTGGCGTTCGCCACCCGAGCACTGGTTTACCCCCTTGGAATAATAGTCCAGCGGCAAGCGCAGTTGCTGCAGAAGTTCGTTTGCCCGTGTGCGCCTGAGGGCAGGGTCCATGCCGGCAATTTTCAGCGAGAACTCGATGTTCTCTCCGACCGACTTGTGCGGAAACAATGCCAGTGACTGGAATACCATGCAGGTCGGGCGCTTGTTTGCGGGTACCCCGTTCAGCAGCTCGCCGTTCAATCGCATGTCGCCGCTGGTGGGTTGATCCATACCCACCAGCATGCGGATCATCGTGGTCTTGCCGGAGCCCGACGGGCCCACGAGAGTGAAAAACTCACCTTCTTTTATTGCGAGGTCGATTTCGCTGACTGCGGTAAAGTCACCGAACTTCTTGGTAATTCCGACCAGCTCAAGAAAGGAATTATTGCTCTCTCCCATGGAGTCTCCGTTCAGGTTTGCAGGCAATTCAGATACACCTTGGAGCAATATCCATCCACCTGGCTGGATATTACCCCGACACTTTGAAATCGAGCATCGTTATCCGATCAGATGAGTCCATCTGACCGGATGATGCCCTAGCCTTCGCGTTCGCGCTTGGCAGCCGAGTACAATTCGTACATTTCGGCGTAGTCAGGGTTGATGTCGTAATCGACCGAGTTGGACATTTCCTCTTCCAGTGTGTCCCACTGGATTGCGTCCAGCTCTTCGCTCGAGAACTGTGCCAGCACGTCCTTGTTGCCCATCTGGGTAACCGGATTGTAGGTGCCTTCCGCAAACGCCACTTTCTTGCACACGTCGGGTCGCTGCACATAGGCGAGGAAATCCTCGGACAGGCCGGATGGATCGGGATTGTTCACCACCGAAGTGAGTTCGATCCACACGATACCGCCCTTGCCATCCATGGGGCCGGACTTCGGCGTGATGCCGCGAATGTTCCTGGCACCGTCGAGGCGGGCAGGCGAGGCAGTGTAGGTGCCGCCGGTGAAGTATGCATCGATCTCGCCATTGATAAGCGCGAGGTTCATTTGCACAAGGTCATCGGTCAGGTTCTTGGCGCCATTGAAAATCTGCTTGGCAACCTCGCCGAACCTGGTCATCTCTTCCTTGGTGTGCTTCTTGAACGGGTGAATGTCCGCCGCAACGCACATGTGATAGATGTTCCAGTTATCATACGTCAAAATGCCGTACTTGCCCTTCATCGCCGGATCGAGGAACAGTTTGAACCCCTGATCTTCGGCCATGGACCGGCTTATCTTGTCCGTGTTGACCACGAATGAGAACGGGCCGAAACGCTGGACCATACCCAGCAGATCCTTGCCGTCCTTGTCCATGGCCCAGTTATAGGGCGCCTTGAACTGTGGCATCATGTCGTTGAAGAAGGGCTCGAACCGCTCTCTCGAGATCGGCTTGATCAGTCCTTCTGGATACATCATCTCACGTGCCCAGGGATTGTTCAGGTTGATGAGATCCCAGACCTTGGTTTCACCGGCACGCAGGCGGTTCACCGCATCGGGATCGGATGTCAGGCCTTCGGCGCGAACCTTGGCCGAGAATTCCCGGCGAAAAGGATCAAGCACATCGTCAGAATTGTAGCCTTCCCAACAATAGATGTTCAGTTCCTTGTCGCGCGCTGCATGGGCGAGATTTGGAAAAGTGCCAATTGCTGCTGCTGCGGCTGCCCACCCACCTGTTTGCTGTAGAAAATTGCGCCTTGAGAATTTGTTGTCAAACATGTCCACCTACTCCTGCGTTATGATTGGATGCCGGCTATGCCAACAGGTCAATCGTCATCGCCTTGAGAATTCCCCCACTATCCTGCCCGTTGCCTGGGCAACCGGGCTCAAGGCGATAGCCCGGATTGTCAATACGACGGATGGTTGCGCAACTGCACCGCATATAGCTTGACCGGAGACAAGCCAGACTTGACACCTATGCCGTGTTTGTCCGCGGGCAGATCAGATTTTCATCATCGTCTTCAAGTCGTTGGACGACATTACGTGGCAGTAGATCATGTTCATGATCTCGAGTTCCTTGTGATGAAGTTCGTCGCAGCCGGCGGCGCAACAATCTTCCACAACAATTACACCGAAGCTCTCGTCGGCCAGGCTGCGCACGGTCGAGGAAATGCACTGATCAGTGAAGATGCCACAGCAGATGACATTGCGGATGCCCATGTTGTGCAGGATCAGCCGCAGGTTGGTGCCGGTCAGGGCGGAGTCGGTTGTCTTGTACACGCACACCTCGTCCCCGACGGGTTGCAGTTCCGGCACCAGTTGCGAAGGATTGCCGTCCTTGGGCAATAACAGGTTGTTCCACCCGGGCATCTTTTGCGACAGTGATCTTTCGCGCCCGTCAAGCGTGTGGGTGGCGATGCGGGCGAACACGCATTCCACGCCGGCATTGCGACAGTCAGCAAGCAATTTGGCAGTGCGGGGTATGACCTGATTGTGCATCCGGTCGTGAAACGGGGTCCAGGCGTCATAGTGGACGAGGTCTGCACCAGACAATGTGCTGCGA
>CAYRLR010000104.1:7162-7859 GCA_964424975.1 uncultured Anderseniella sp. | reverse complement strand
TCCGAACAGGTTTGCACCTGCAGTTGAGCTTCAACCGGGCCGCTGATCGGCCCGGTGAAGCGAGCCGTGATCTCCACCCGGTTTTCCAGAAGCGCCATTGGCTTGTCATTGAAGGCAAGCGTCTTGGTCTGCGGCTCCGGGTAGGTCACATGCGCAGCTTTCACTGCTGCGTTGCCGGCAACATCCAGCCTGGTTGCCACCAGGTAGTCTTCCAGCGGGGCATGCGAATTGACATGCCAGCCATCGGCCATCTCGAGTCGAACAACGATACTCGTGCGATCCGCGCCCGGAACCAGGCGAGCGCGCACGACGCCGTTGCCGGCAAATTGCACTACACCTGTCTGTCCATGCAGGAAGCTGTCTGCTGCCGACAGAACCGACGCGCCACTGGTTGGTGTGCCCGCTGCAATTCCAGACAGTGCGGCAATGGTCTGCTCGATGGCTCGACGCATCTCCGGCGTACCGGCCCGCTGCGCAAGACGCACCGCCGCATCGAGGGCAACGCCGTTGCCTGATGGTTGATCAACGTCGCTGCGCGGCTTGGTGCGCGCAAATCCGGCGACCACTCGTGTTCCAAAATAGTCGCCCGTCCGGGGGTCCTGAAAATGCCTGTTCATTTGCTCCAGCAATGTGCTGGCGCGCTCGAGCCAGAGCTGATCGCCGGTTGCGTCATGAACAAACAGATAGGCCCGCGCCA
>CAYRLR010000104.1:0-7152 GCA_964424975.1 uncultured Anderseniella sp. | reverse complement strand
GCCTTCGATAGCGTTGCTGCCTTCGAAGTGGCTGCGATGCAGTGTGCCGGCTTCATCGCGCATTCTGGTCCAGATAAATTCTGCGGCCCTGATGGCGGCATCGCGATAGTGTGCATCATCAAGCAGTATGGCTGCCTGTGCTGTGCTGGCGATCATCATGCCGTTCCAGTTGGCCAGAATTTTCTGATCCCGAACCGGTTTGGGTCTTGGCTTGCGGGCCTCGGCCAGCCGGGCAAGAATCCGGTCAACTTGCGGCACCGATTGGCTGCGGACATTGTCCAGGTTGACGATCACCTTGCCGGCCATGTCACCATCGGCAATCAGCCCGAACGTGTTGAGTGCAAATTCGGCATCGTGTTTTCCCAGAACTTTTTCCAGTTGTTCCGGCGTCCACACATAATAGGTGCCTTCCTCTCCTTCGGAATCTGCATCGCGCGCGGTGTAGAACCCGCCTTCCGGTGAACTCAGGTCGGCAAGCACATAGTCAATGGTCTTGCGCGCAGTGGCTGCATATTCCGGTTTTCCGGTGAGGCGATGGGCGGTCAGATAGACTTCGGTGTTGAGAGCCTGGTCGTTGAGCATTTTCTCAAAATGCGGCACGCGCCATCCGGGATCGATTGCATAGCGATGGAAACCGCCTTCAAGATGATCATGAATACCGCCGTTCAGGCCTGACTGCAGGGTGCGCTCCACTGCATCGAGTATGTCGGCGTCGCCTGTTCGCTCGGCCTGCTGCAGCATGAAGGCAAGCACTGTGGGCCGGAAGAACTTCGGTCCGTCACCAAGCCCGCCGGTAAATACGTCAAACTTTCCGGCCAGTGTCCTGGCCGCCTCCGCCATCAGGGCAGGGGTCAGGTTGCGGGTTTCCTGCTGGCGGTTCAGATACCCTTCCAGCGTTGCAGCAAGCCGTTCACTTTCTGCCACAACGGCAGGATAGTCCTGGATCCAGCTCTGGGTGACGCCGTCCAGCAATCGGGCGAAATCCTGTGGCGGAATGTAACCGGTTCCATAAAACGGTTTCAGATCAGGCGTCAGAAACATGTTGTTGGGCCAGCCTCCACGTTGTGTGAGCAACTCGGTAACCAGCATGTAGGTGTCGTCCAGGGCCGTGCGCTGCTCACGGTCCACCAGCACGGGGATAAACCGTTCATTGATGGTCTTGGCGATGGCGTCATTGTTGAAATGGGTTTCCTGCATCACATGACACCAGTGACAGGCAGTGTATCCGAACGAGACAAACAGCGGCAGCTTCAGTTGCTTCGCCCGCCTGAATGCCTCATCGCCCCAGTCATACCAGCGCACCAGATCCTTTGAATGAGACCTCAGATATGGCGAACTGCTTGCACTCATACGGCGGTTGTCGTCCGCCTTGCCGACAAAACCTGCCCTGGCGATCGATGCATGGACAACCAGCACAAACACAGCTGCCAAAACCGCAATGGCACGCAAGCCGGACCTGAAATGCAACATCTGATGAATTTCCCTGAGCAAACAAAAAAGGCTGTCACCTGAATGGGTAACAGCCTTGCCTGCCTCGAGGAATTCACGATGGCGTGGGGTGTTTTGCGCGACCTATGCTGCGGCAGTCATTGCCTGCCTGAACGATACCAGCCGCCGGCTCTTTTCATCCCACAATGTGAGCGGAATGCATTTTAGGCTTTCCCAGAACGTCAGCCGGCCAATTTGCTTCAGCTCGGGATGGTCTTCCATCACCTGTGGCAGCTTGTGGAACGGCACCCGACTCGACAGGTGGTGCACATGATGAATGCCGATATATCCGGTCATCCACATCAGGGGCTTTGGCAGGTCATAGAACGAACTGCCGTGCAGGGCAGAGTGTTCGTGCTCCCAGTTTTCCGTGTGGTCCCATTGCGTGGTATCGAACTGGTGCTGCACATAGAACAGCCACACACCAATTGAAGCGCCCAGCGCGACGACGGGAACCTGGATCATCAGGAACGCCTTGAAGCCGATGAAGTAGATGATGGCACCATACAAAACAGCAATACTCAGGTTTGTTCCCATGATGCTGATCCACTGTTTGCGGCCGAGATTGAGGGCGCAAATCGGGAAACGATGCCGGATGATAAACAGATAGGCCGGGCCGACTACGAACAGGATCAGCGGGTTCCGGTAAAGCCTGTACAGTAGTTTCTGCATCGGGCTCTGTGCGTTGTACTCGGCAATGGTCATGGTTTCGATGTCACCAAAGCCGCGCTTGTCCAGATTGCCGGAACCGGCGTGGTGCATCGAATGTGCGTAACGCCAGTACTCGAAAGGCGTCATGGTCAGTACGCCCATGCACCGTCCGACCCAATTGTTTGCGCTACGTGACGAGAACATCGCACGATGGCCGCAATCATGCTGGACGATAAACAGGCGTACCATCATGAAGGAGGCGATTGGCACAACCAGCAGGCTCAGCCAGTAGCTGACACTCAAGAGTGCGTAACTGGCAACCCATGCACCCACAAAGGGCACCAGTGTCAGTATGATTTCCACAACCGCCTGGCGGTCGTCGGCGCTTCTATAAGGTGCAAGTTTCTGAACCCAGGCGCGCTCGGCGGCAGTCAAAACAGTATTCTTTGCAAAACAGATACCACCCTTGGTATGATTTGTATGTCGTCGGTTTAGCGCACTGTATTGCAGCCTGACGGCTTGAGAGCAATCGCTTTTTAGCCGCACTACCGGCTTTGTGATTGCAAGGTGTGGGGTTGACGTTACGTCCCGCCAGGCTGTCCTACAGCGCCCCTGCTGCCCGAAGGGACGCGATTTTGCGGCTATCATAACCCAGTTCAGTCAAAATCTCGTCGGTATGTTCACCAAGCCGCGGCGGTGGACGCTGCAGATCCGGTGTACCGTGATCATACGAAAATGCCGCGACCGGGAATCGTGACGGGCCGCCGTCAGACGGAACAGAGCCCGTTTGCTGCACAACACGGCGCGATTTCACCTGCTCATGCTTAAGCGCCTCATCCAGTGTACGCACCCGGGCCGCAGGCACACGTGTGTCGTTCAGTACCGTTTCCCAGTGCTCGGCACTGCGCGTCGTCATGTGTCCGGCGATCATAGCGACGTCGCTCGCGGCCATGCTGCCCACCTGCGCGCGCGGTACCTGCGCTATCTCCGCTGCGCGTTGCGGTTCTCCGACTGCCACGAACAATCGTGCCAACTGGCGGTTAGTCCATGCCCCGACCATCAACAGTCCGTCGGCAGTTTCAAACGTGCGGTAGCCGGCATAACGCGGGTGATTGTTGCCGTGCGGTTGTGGCGGTTTTCCTGTTATCAGCGTGTCCGTTACATTGGCGGTCATTAACATCAGGGCTGCATCCAGCATCGAAACATCAATGCGCTGACCCTTGCCGGTTTTCTCCCGTTGCAGCAGGGCGGCGGAAATAGCCAGCGCAGCCTGTGCACCGGTGCCGTAGTCCACTACCGGAGGCCCAACGCGGACCGGTCCGCTCTCGGGTGTTCCGTTTGCGCTCATCAGGCCGGAGAAAGCCTGGATGACCACATCATAGGCCGGGTGATCGGCTTTCGGTCCGGTTCGGCCAAACCCGGTCATTGAACAGTAGATCAGTTTTGGCTGAATGGCAGAGACGGCATCATAGCCGAATCCAAGCTGTTCCAGCGCGTTACCGGCATAGTTCTGTACGAGAACATCCGCCGATTTGATCAGGCGACGCAGTACGTCGCGTCCCGCGTCGTCTTTCAGATTGAGGGTAATGGCCCGCTTGCCGGCATTCTGCGCCTGGAAATAAGTGCCGTATGCAGCGTCATTCAAGGCCGGAATTATTCCTTCCTCGCGGGTCATGTCTGGACTGTCCGGCGGTTCGATCTTGATGACGTCGGCGCCCAGTACCGCTAGCTGATAGGTGCAGAACGGCCCGGCCAGCACATGCGTCATATCCAGTACCCGGATACCTTCGAACGGTCTCATGATTGTTGATCCATGGATTCAATTGTTGCGTCTTTGCCGGGCCATTGCGTCACAACCCCGGCGCGTGTGCAATAGTTTTATCGCACGCGTGCAGTGCCTGCCTGCTTCAGATTGAGCAGGTTGCCCAACAGGATCAGAGACGCCCCTGCCACGGTGAAAAGATCGATACCTTCAGCGTAAATCAACCAGCCGGCAATGGCGGTTGCCGGGACACGCAGAAAGTCCATCGGCACGACCACGGTTGCATCCGCATACAACATCGCCCGGGTCATGCAGTAATGTGAAAATGTCCCGCAAAAAGCCACCGCAACCACAAATCCCCACAGATGCGCCGGCACCGGCTCCCAGACCAGATAGGAAGGGATAGCGCCGATGATGGCTTGTATGATCAGCATCCAGAACAGGATGCGTATCACGCTGTCTGTCCGTGTCAGCGCCTTGATCATGACGACGGACACAGCGAAGCCGATGGATGATGCCAGTGCCCAGGCTTGACCAGGGTCAATCCTGCCGGCTTCCGGCCGCACAATCATCCAGACTCCCAGGAGTCCAAACACGATGGCGGCGATCTTCCAGGCGTTCAGGCGTTCACCCAGAAAGGACACCGCAAGAAGGGCCGTCCAGATCGGCATGGTGAACTCGATTGAGACAACCTGTGCCAGGGGTATCAGGCCGAGAGCAACAAACCAGGAATACTGCGCGCAGTAGTGCACGATATTGCGGCCAAGGTGGCGCAGCGGAAATGCTGTGCCCATGGATTTCAGACCACCATGCATATGAATCAGCGGATAGATCAGCACAAGTCCGATCAGGGCACGCAGTTCCATGACCTGGAACGCGTTCAGTTCGCGCGTCACCTCGCGGCCAACCACGGCCATGCACAGCATCAGCGTGATCCAGCCGGCCATCCAGAAGGCCGCTTTCAGGTTTGAAGGTGCAAGTGTTGTCATGGCGGGTTCAGCATATAGGCGTTTACCGCGAGGCTGAAAACCGGTTTTGTGGTGCAGCGGACATTAATGATCAAAAACCGGCCATGGGCTTGACGCGCGGCGTGATCGCGCGCATTTTGCGCGCCATGAAACCGCTTCGTAAATCCGCCTGCAACATTTGCCGGATTATTATCAACTAGTCGCAATCTTGCGCTGGTAACGGTTCTGCATTTCTAGACAACAGAAAATGAGCAACCCCGGCCAGCGCGGCCTCAAGGGTACAAGCCGCATGGAACTGTCGCTCTACAATTCGCTGACCAAATCAAAACAGGTCTTTCATCCGATTGATCCGGCCAATGTGCGCATGTATGTGTGCGGCCCGACTGTCTATGACTTTGCCCATATCGGCAATGCGCGCCCGATCATCGTATTTGACGTGCTTTACAGGCTGCTGCGCCATGTTTATGGCGCGGCCCACGTGAAATATGTCCGCAACATCACTGACGTTGATGACAAGATCAACGCGCGCGCCAAGCAGGAAGGCGTGCCGATTTCGGTTGTCACCGAGCGCACCACGAGACAGTTTCACCAGGACATAGCAGCCCTCGGGGTTTTGCCACCCGACGTCGAACCGACCTGCACCAGCCACATTCCGCAAATGGTTGAAATGATCAAGGTGCTGATTGCCAAGGGCCATGCCTATGAGGCTGATGGCCATGTGCTGTTCCACACACCGTCCATGAAGGATTATGGCGAACTCTCCCGACGCTCGCTGGACGAGATGGTTGCCGGCGCGCGTGTCGAAGTGGCGTCATACAAGAAAGACCCGACCGACTTCGTTTTGTGGAAACCGTCCGATGCTGAAACACCGGGCTGGGACAGCCCCTGGGGGCGGGGCCGGCCGGGCTGGCACATCGAATGTTCCGCCATGGCAAAACAGCATCTCGGTGAAGTGTTCGACATTCACGGTGGTGGCATCGACCTGCAGTTTCCCCACCACGAAAACGAGCTCGCGCAATCGCGTTGTGCCCATGACACGAAAGTCATGGCCAATGTGTGGATGCACAACGGTTTCCTTCAGGTCGAGGGAAAGAAGATGTCAAAGAGCGATGGAAACTTCATCACCATCAACGAGCTTTTGCAGAAGTGGCCGGGTGAGGTGCTGCGGTTCAACATGTTGCGAACGCAGTATCGTCAACCGATCGACTGGACGGAAAAGTCGGTTCAGGAAAGCTGGGATGTGCTGGCCGGATGGTATGCAAAGGCCTCTCCGGCTGATGCTGACCCGGCGATGACGGGCGAGGTACTGGAGGCGCTGCTGGATGACATCAACACACCGCGTGCCATCGCGGCACTGCATCAGATGGCCGATGCAGAACGTGCCGTAAATCTTGCCGCCCTGGGGTTTGCCGGTGATCTCAGCGACCCTCGCGCCCGTCAGGTAGACGCACCTGCAATCGAGGCAGCCATCGCCTTGCGGCTGGAAGCCTTCAGGAACAAGGATTTTGTCGAAGCCGATCGCATCCGTGATGACCTGACGGCCCAAGGAATCCAGCTAAAGGATTCAAAAGACTCAACAACCGGCGAGCGCCTGACAAGCTGGGAACTGAAGCGATGAATTTGATGACCCCCACCCCAACCCCTCCCCACAAGGGGGAGGGGCTTAGTAGACGACCCTGTCGCGCTTTCCTCCCCTCCCCCTTGTGGGGAGGGGTCGGGGGTGGGGATGATCAGGCATGACAACCCGTATTTCGCCAAAAACCAGGCAGACCGCGCAGCGTCTTCGTCGCGAACAGACACCGCTCGAGCGGAAACTGTGGCAGCACCTGAAGCAACTCAAGACATCTCACGAACTGCATTTTCGCCGTCAGGCGCCTGTCGGTCCGTACATCGCCGACTTTGTCTGCTTCGCCCAGAAACTGGTTATTGAACTGGATGGCGAAACCCATTTGGGAAACGTCGCTTTGGCACACGATGCGATGCGCGATGCGTTTCTTCATCAGCAAGGATTTCGTGTGCTGAGATTTCCGAATCGAACTGTCGTCACGGACGTCGCCAGTGTCGTTGAAACTGTTTTAAGCGAGGTATTGCCGTGACCACCACATCAACTCCGGCGACTGAACGGCCAGGCGAGACATTGCCGCGCGAACGGCTTTATCTGTATGACACGACGTTGCGTGACGGAGCGCAGACGCCGGGTGTCGACTTCTCGCTGGAAGACAAGTTCGTCATCATTGCCATGCTGGATGAACTGGGAATCGACTGCATCGAAGGTGGCTATCC
>CAYRLR010000103.1:0-7881 GCA_964424975.1 uncultured Anderseniella sp. | reverse complement strand
CCGACGGCAAGACCGATGAACGGTGTCGCAAGACAGCATCCGATGACGGTTTGCAGCACGCCGATCCGCGATGAGCCGCCATTCCATACGCTGACCACTGCGATACCGCTCAACGCTATCGACCATGTCACGAAATGCACGGTCAGCCAGAAGCCCAGCCGTTCGGCGAACCCCAGCCGGTCAATGGTGCCGAACGGGCCGGTAAACACGAACAGCGCAACGATGACACCAAACGCCATCCACAGCCGCCTGTCGGCAAACAGTGACCGCAGTTCACGAAGCGTGAGTTGCACAATCTGGTAATTCACGTAGCCCTTGCCCTTGTTGACGCATCACAGCTTCATGCCAGCCACAGCCTGCCGGTAAGCCTTCGGTTGATACAACTGTCTTAACTGAAGGAATGCCCCATGAACATCAACCCATTGATCGAGGCAAGCCCTGCGATACAGCTTCACGTGGCAGCGGCCGCCCTTGCCATCGCGCTGTCGGTGGCAGTCATCATTATCCGAAAAGGTACGCCTGCACACAAATATGTGGGGCGGACCTGGGCGGCCATGCTCGCCATCATCTGCATTTCATCATTCTGGATCACCGGCATGAATGGCACGCACTATAGCTGGATTCACCTGTTGTCGGCATGGACGATGATTGGCCTGACCCTGGCCATCCTGGCGGCAAGAGCCGGCAACATACGCGTCCACAAATACGCCATGATATCCACCATGACAGGCGCCTTGTTCGGAGCGGGTTTCTTCGCGTCCCAGCCGGGCCGCCTGATGAACGACGTGCTGTTCGGATGATGGTTTCGACCTTGCTGTCAGCGCCCCAGGAGCAGAGGTCTGCGCAACAGCCTCATCGATTGTGTCTCAGCGGCAGTACTTGCCCTTGCCGGACCGCCCATGCTTGCCGAGATCAAAATGAAAATGATTGCGGTGCGCCGCGTTTGCCTTCGGTCCCAGAACCGTTGTGAAAGTGCCGCAGGCGCGTCCGTGTACCTGCTTCAGGAACGAGCTTTCCCTGCCGCCGTTCTTCCAGCCATCCTCGACTTCCACAACCCGGCCCGACGCCAGCGTGAAGGCAGAGACATCCAGTGCATTGCCGAAAGCATGCTCGGAAATCTTGGCGCCGCGCTTGTTGCCGCGGCCACGGCAGGCATACGAGGCGGCTATGCGCAGTTTGACCACCGGCTCTCCGAATGCCGACCGCGCTGCGGGTTGCAAAACCTTGCCTATCCAGCGGTTTGTGGCGCCGACCATCTGGCATCTGAGCTTTGCCGGCGTTGAGAACGCCACGTTGCTGACCGCGGATACCTTCCAGGCGTTCGCAATCCCGCAGGCGCCTCTGCCTTCAACACTGCCGAGCGACACGGCGTCGGCAACTGATTGCGGATCAACCGTGCACTGTCCCGACGGCGTCCGGACACCGACAGTGGTGAAGTTATCCGTGAGGTTCGGTGTGGATGAACACGCCGTCAATGTGGCCAGACACAACACCCCGGCGAAGGTGCGAAGGGCTGCCTGGACTGTTAAATGGGTAAGTCTCATGGCTGGGTTCTCTATGAGAAACCGGGCAATACTACGTCAGCCATGTCCGGGAACAGAGTGATGCGACGTTATGGTAAACGCCTATCACCAATTTGCCCTGGTGAACTCCTGCAGAAGTTGAGCACGATTGCCCGCCGGAGCCAGGTTGGTCGTTTGTTCGCGCAGGAACCGGACCATCTCGCGCCGGTCTACACCTTGCGGTAGCTGCTCATACGGAATCGGTTCGCCGATATTCACATCCAGGCGCGTGCCGATCCGCCGGGCGGTTTCATGAAACATCAGGGCAAGACGCACCGTGTAGCTGAGTTGTGACGCCAGCTGGAAGGCCCTTGAATTCTGCCCGCCAAACCAGACCGGCACCACGGTCGCCTTCGACATCATGATCATTTTTGCGGTGAACGGCGCCCATGGCAATTCAAGCGCGGGCCCACGAAACGGCTTCATCGCCGCCGATACGCCGCCACCGGGGAAAATACCGACCGCGCCACCGGATTTCAGGATGCTTTGCACTTCAAGGCGGGATCTGATGGTGGTCTGGCGCGCTTCTTCGGTGGGTGCGAAATCAATGGATATCAGATTTTCGCGTGCTTCGGGCGCCTGGCACAAAACGGCATTGGACAATATCTTCCCATCCGGCCGCACTTTCATGGCAAGCCATGTGAGCGTAATCCCGTCCAGGACGCCATATGGGTGATTGGCGACAAACACCACCGGCTTGTCACGCGGCACCCGGGCAAGCACGGTCTCGTCATAGCGGACATCCAGCTTCAGCAACCGGACTGCAGCTTCAAAAAAGGTCTCGCCCTTGCGCGGATTGTGCCGATGCTCAAAATACAGTTTCTTGAGTTTTGGCTGGCCACCAACCAGCTCGATGGCCCGGATCAATGCTTTTTGCGACCGGGATGACACCTGTGACGCGTAGGTGAATTGTATCGGTGCAAAATGGCCTGCTTGTCCGCCGGCGTCTGCAAGCATTGCATCTGACATCTGGTTTACCCTCAGTGACTGGATTGTTTCCTTCCAGAAACTAGATGTCACGTGGACGACGTTGATGATACGATTCCACTACAAACCAATGACAGACATCGTTGAAGAGGGTTCATGTACACAATTTATACGTCGCCCGGCACAGGCGGATTTGCGGTCGAGGCCATGCTCGAAGCCGGAAATGCGCCCTGGAAGCGCGAAATTATCGATACCGGCAAGGATGAACACAGAACCGCCGGCTACCTGGCCATCAACCCGGCCGGCCAGGTGCCGGCGCTGATCTTGCCGAGCGGAGAGCTGATGACCGAATCAGGGGCGATGTGCCTGTATTTGGGCGACGCGCATCGCGACACCGGACTGGCCCCTCAACCGGAACAGCCCGGACGGGCCGCCTATCTGCGCTGGATGGTCTATCTCGCCGCAACCGTCTACGGCGCGGACCTGCGTTGCTACTATCCCGAACGCCATACATCGGATGCAACAGGCGCCGATGCCGTGAAATCCCGCGCTGTCGAGCACTTGAATGCTGCCTTTGCCATCATGGATGAACATCTTTCACGACATGAATGGCTCGCCGACACAGCCATGTCGGCAGCAGACATCTATCTGGCCATGCTGGCCAGTTGGCACCCAGACATTGCAAAGCTGAAACTGAGCTGTCCGCGTGTCGCCGCTGTCTGGGACAAAGTCGCCAGGGTCGACTTCGTCAAGAAAACCAATGCATTCCACAAACTCTGGTGAAGCTCGGGTGCAGACCAACATGGGTTCGGGTGGATCCATGAAGTTGCCCTGACAGTTTGAACGCGATCAGGTGTGCGGGTCCTGCTGTTCCTCGCCTATCCAAGCGTCAATGTCTGGAATCCTGTTGCCGCCGCTGAGATACCTGTCAATCAGCTCCACCATGCGGTCACGCCCGAACGACACGTAATGCCCGCCATGAACGGTTGAAACCGGCAACTCCTTCAACCGCCTCAGCGAATGAGCCAACTGTTCGGGAGACGAATGAAACAGATTGTCCAGCAGGGCGCCGTCATAGATCACGTCCCCGCTGAAAAGCAGGCCTGTGTCGCGTTCATAAAGGGCAATTGATCCGGGAGAGTGACCCGGCAGGTGCAACACATGGAACACCCTGTCGCCCAGGTCCACGACATCGCCTTCTTCCAGCAAACCGGTCAGCGGAGCAGGCTTGACCATGTAGGTGCGATAGTCGAAGCCTTCATATGGAAGCGCACTGAAGGTCTCCGCCCGCACAAAACCGGTATCGGCAACCGTGTTGTACCCGGTTGGTGCATTCATGGTTTCTGCTTCTGACAGATGACCGCAGCGGCAATCAAACTCATGCAGGCCGCCTGCATGATCGAAATGGCTGTGCGTGATGATTGCAGTCAGGGGCCGTTCGGTGATCGCGGGAATTTCTGTTTTCAGTGGTCGCAGGCCCATGCCGGTGTCCACGATCAGGTCGCGATCGCGCCCGCGTATGTGCCAGATGTTGCATTTCAGCCAGCTTGCAACATGCAACTCGCGGATCAGCGAAACGCCCTCCCCCAGGGCTTTTGTTTCATACCAGTCTTTGGCAACATTCAACCGCATCACATCACTCGTCCGTTGGATCAGGATGATTGCTGGCTGAAACAACCAGACATTGCAAACCTCATCGCCTTCAAATCATCAGAGCAACTTCACGGGTTCACCCGAAGCCGTGTTGCTCCAGTCCATAGGCTTTGCGCCGGCTGGCCGCCGCTGCCTGTATTATCCTGTCAACAATAATGGCCAGAACCGCCATGCCCAGGCCCGCGACGAGACCAATCCCCACATCACCGTCGCCCAGCCCGATATAGACCCGCTGACCCAGATCGCTTGTGCCGACCAATGCGGTGATGACCAGCATGGCAATGCCGTACAGCACCGTCTGGTTGAGTCCCAGCATGATAACCGGCAGGGCCAGTGGCAGCTTGACCTGAAGCAACATCTGCAAAGGCGTGGTTCCAACCGACTCGGCCGCCTCGATCACAGTGCCGGAGACGCCGCGAAGGCCGTGTTCGGTGTATCTGATCATCGGGACAATGGCGTAGATGATGATGGCAATGAGGGCGGTAAAGTCTCCAAGCTTGAAGATCATGACGGCCGGGATAAGCAGCACGAACAACGGCATGGTTTGCAGCGTGTCATTAATCGGCCTGACAATGGAGGAGATGGTGTCATTCTGGGCTGCCGCAATGCCGATTGCGCCACCGACAATCATGCAGATCAGCACGGCAATCCCGCACAGGTAAACCGACATCATGGCTTCCGGCCAGACCCCGGCCGTGAGCAGGAAGGTCAAGCCGAGCAACACCCCGCAAGCCAGCTTCCAGCCACCCGCCTGGAAGGCAACCAGCCCGATGATTGCCATGATGGCCGGCCACGGCAGATTGATGATCCCGAAACAATAGATCAGCGCCAGAATTGAAAACGCAATCGCCGCCGTCAGCGACACCCAGCGCCACAACACGAGTGCGCCGCCGACCGCGATCGCAGCGGCAATGGCGGCGTGCACATTGGTAAATTCAAACCCCCACGAATACGGCGAGATGGTCTGGGCCAGGCCAAGTTTCATCGGCAGCATCAGAAAGAAAAACGCCATGGTCTTGATGGTGGTGATCACGTGAGTGCCGTTGAGCACGATCCACGACACCATGTCGTTGAGCCAGTGTGCCGGGCTCCAGACCCAGTCTTCCGGATACGCCGCCAGTGCCGGGACAACCAGTGACGCCAGCCACGCCACGGCAGCAACGGCAAGAGAGCTCATGAGGATTGAATGACGTTCAAGAAACGTTGTGCTTTCGCCATGTGGCTCACTGGCCCTGTTCGCCATACCGTATGTCACCCGGTCCATGATCATGGCCATGAACGCAATCACCAGACCTGCCAGCAGGCTTTCACCGAACAAGGCCTTGCGGATTGTGGACAGGACCTCCCAGCCGATGTCATCGGTACCGCCGATGATCGAGGCAATGATGACCATGGAAAATGCCGCCATTGTTGTCTGGTTGACGCCGAGCAATATCTGCTTGAGTGCACTCGGCACCCGGACCTGAAAGAACAGCTGCACCGGCGTTGCGCCGGACATAAGTCCGGCCTCGACGGTTTCTTCGGGTACGCCGCGCAGCCCGACAATCGTGTTGCGCACCATGGGTGATACCGCAAACAGAATGCTGGCAATCAGGCCGACGACAGGGCCGAATCCGAACAGCAGAATGATCGGGATGAGATAGGCAAAGGCGGGAATGGTCTGCAGCAGGTCAAGCGTCGGCGTCAGCACTCGCTCTGCCCGCCTGGAAAAGAAACCAAGCGCACCAAGACAGAACCCGATGATCACTGCAATCGGCACACTCAATGCCACCAGCGCAAGCGAGTTCATGCTCTTGTCCCAGTATCCCAGCACCAGCGTGTAAACCATGGCCAGACATGCAAAGCCGGCAAGCCGGACACCGGAAGCGTGATAGGCCGTGGCGGTCACCAGAACGATGAACACCGGCCACGGCAACCAGTTCAAAAAGTCGCGAATGCCGTCGACCGGGAATTTCAGCAACCACGACAGGGTGCGAAACGCGTTGAAAAACAAGCCATCAAAGGCTTGCAAAAACCACGTCATCGCATTGCTGATCATCCCCGAGAACGGTATCTGCCAGGACGCAGGGTATGAAGCCAGAAAAGCTATGTGATCCTTCAGCGCCAGGCAGGCGAAGGTAAAAGCGAAAACTCCAAGCCATTGCAGAAGATGGCGGTTTGCAGTCATTGCTTACGCCTCCTGCGGTGCAACTGCCTGGGTTTCCTGCTTGTGAGCTTCGTGCGCCAATGCGGCAACAACGCTTTCTGCAGTCACGAACCCCAGCACCGCGCCCTTTGCACCCGATACACCGAGGCCTTCGGGGTGCGTGGCGAGCATCGGCAGCAGCGTCTCGACAGTCATGGTGGCGGGAACCGTGTTGGCCGGCACGGCTTTGGCCGGTTTGACGCCCTCGACCAGCGCATCGCGGGCAGTCAGCACGCGCGCCACCGGCACATCGCGGGAAAATTCCGCCACATAGTCGTCTGCCGGATTGATGATGAGGTCTGCCGGTGTGCCGATCTGGACCACCTGGCCATCGCGCATGATGGCCATGCGGTCCGCGATGCGCAGTGCCTCGAGAAAGTCATGCGTGATGAACACGATCGACTTCTTGAGCACTTGCTGGAGACGCAGAAACTCGTCCTGCATCTGCCGACGGATAAGTGGATCCAGTGCCGAGAACGGTTCATCCAGCAGCCACAGTTCAGGTTCCACCGCCAGTGACCGCGCAATGCCGACACGCTGCTGCTGGCCACCGGAAAGCTCGCGTGGAAAATACGCCTCGCGCCCGTCAAGGCCAACAAGTTCAATAACCCGCTCTGCCCGGGTGCGACGATCGCTCAGGGACAGGCCCTGAAGCTTCAGGGGAAAGGCCACATTGTCGATTACATTGAGATGGGGCATCAGGCCAAAGTTCTGGAAAACCATACCGATCTTGTGCCGCCGCAAATCAATCAGCTCACGCGGCGAAACCGACAACAGATCACGGCCTTCAAATATGACCTCGCCCTGTGTGGGTTCCACCAATCGCGAAAGGCAGCGAACAATAGTGGACTTTCCGGACCCCGACAGCCCCATGATCACGAAAATCTCTCCGGCCTTCACATCGAAGGAAACGTTCGCGCAAGCGGGAATATGTCCTTCCTCGCGCATCCGCGCGGCCAGTGCCGCCGGATTCGAAACCGGGTCTGTTCCGGCGAAATAGCTGTCGGGATCGGACCCGTAAACCTTCCACACATTCCTGCATGTAAGGATAGGTGCTGCCTTTGCCCCACTGGTATCCGCTGTTGCCATTACACCATCCAAATTCAGCAGGTTCCCGTCCAGATCAGATTCATGGGGCCACTTGCCCCCTTGGTATTCTCAGGACGACTGATAAAAAACGAAGCAGGCCGACACAATTTGTCCCGGCCTGCTCCTTTTATTGCTTCATGCTCCAGTCACTGCTTGGCCGCATCGACCCAAGGCTCCCAGACCGCCTTGTTGTTGTCCAGCCACTCTGCAGCCACTTCCTCAACCTTGCGGCTTTTGGTGTCGACTTCCGCGATGAGCGGATTCTGCTGGTCATTGGTCCACTGGAACTTCTCTACGAGGACATGGGCGGCAGGCCATTTGTCCTTGAACCCCTTCCACTCGATCTTGAGGACGTTTGCCTGCTGGAAGCCGCATTCAGACATGGTGCCTGCGGCAAGACCTGCCTTTTCCTCGCACTCCTTGGGGTCCTTCGGCCAGTCTACCCAGTCGAACTTATAGTCGGCG
>CAYRLR010000102.1:0-7941 GCA_964424975.1 uncultured Anderseniella sp. | reverse complement strand
TGCCAGCAAACGCAGAAAACCGGTCAAACGCTTCCATCTAAGTGAAACATGCTCTAGCTACCACCCTTGGCTGCCGACAGGGCAGCGTCGTCGTGCTCACGTTCTGCCACGGAGATATCAAGGGCTCTCATTTTGCGATGCAGGGCCGAGCGCTCCATGCCGACAAACGCGGCGGTTTTTGAAATGTTCCCGCCAAAGCGACTCAACTGCGCCCTGATATATTCACTTTCGAAGGTGTCGCGTGCGTCCTTCAACGGCAGGGACATCAGACTTTCAATTCCGTTTGAACCGCCATTGGCGCCGGTTGTCCCGGTCAGGTCCGTCGGCAGCAGCGCAGCAGAAATCGGTTCGTCGGCATCACCGCTGGACATGATCAGCAGGCGTTCGACTGAATTCTTCAATTGCCGCACATTGCCGTTCCAGTCCATTGTCTGGATCATCGCAAGCGCGTCGTCAGCAAATGTTCTCAGTGGTTTGCTCGACTGCGCCGCATATAGAGAACAAAAATGCTGCACCAGCTCCGGGATGTCCTCACGGTGTTCATGCAGTGAAGGCAGGTGGATCGGGACAACTGCCAGTCTGTGCAGCAGGTCCTCACGGAATGCCTCTGCCTTGGCAAGCGCGTTCAGGTCTTTCGAACTGGAACTCACGATCCGAACATCCACGTTCACCTGTTTGGCACCGCCCACGCGGTTGAATCTCTGGTCGACAAGAACCCGCAACACCTTGCCCTGGGTTTCCATGGGCATGTCCGCGACTTCGTCGAGATACAGTGTACCGCCATGGGCTTCCTCGAGTTTGCCTATCCTGGTGGGATTGCCGTTCTTGTCTTCAACGCCAAACAGTTCTTCCTCCATACGTTCAGGAAGCATCGTGGCTGCCGATACCACCACGAAGGGAGCCTCGGTGCGCGTTGACCAGTTGTGGATACTGCGCGCAGCAAGCTCCTTGCCGGATCCCATCGGACCAAACAGCATGATACGACCATTGCTCGGTGCGGCCCGTTTCAGCACCAGCGTCAGGTCACGAATGACATTGGATGAACCGATTATGGCGGAGCTCTCTCCACTTTGATGGCGTAATTGTTCATTTTCACGCTTTAGCCTGGAATTCTCCAGAGCTCTGGCTACAACGTGAATCAGCCGGTCCGCCTTGAACGGTTTTTCAATATACTCGTAGGCGCCGCGTTTGATGGCTGAGACTGCCGTTTCAATATTGCCATGACCTGAAATGATCACCACCGGCAGGTCCTTGTGGACTTTCTTGATTTCGATCAGCAGGTCGAGCCCGTCAAGGCGCGAGCCCTGCAGCCATATGTCCAGGATAACCATGGCAGGGCGCCGCTCAGCAATCGCTGCCAGTGCGGCGTCGCTGTTGCCGGCAAGCCGGGATTCATAGCCTTCATCTTCCAGAATACCGCCAATCAACTCACGAATGTCTTCTTCGTCATCGATTATCAGTAGATCAACTGCCATAATCAGGCCCTTTCCGAAACTTGATCGTTCCCAACACGGTCCTCGCCACTGTCCGCAAGGTTGTCCGCGCGAAGGTCATCTTCTTCTGCTGCCTTGAACTCCAGGCTTACACATGCTCCGCGTCCATCATGAAAACTTGCCAGAGCGTCGCTCAAGGTGAGGCGACCGGAATGCTCTTCCATGATCCGGGTAACAATTGCCAGGCCGAGACCAGTGCCTTTTTCCCGTGTCGTCATATAGGGCTCGGTCAACCTCGAGCGGTTTTCATCCGGCAACCCGATGCCGTTGTCGGCAACGGCGACCACAACCTTGTTCTTGCCCGGTTTTATGGAAACGAGAATCTCGCCAGGGACCGAAGGATCGGACAACAGTCGGGTTTCTATGGATTCACGGGCATTCTTCACCAGGTTGGTTATGGCCTGATTGACCAGCCGTCTGTCCAGCGGCAGCATTACGGGGTGTTCTGGAAATTTTGTCTCGAACCTGATTGTTTCGTCGCTGGCTTTTTGCAGAACCAGTGCTTCACGCACCAATGCCGTCAGATTGTTCGGCTCCAGCTGCGCACTGGGCATACGCGCAAAAGACGAGAATTCATCGACCATTCGCCCGATGTCGCCAACCTGGCGAACGATGGTGTCGGTACACTGGTCAAATACTTTCCGATCTCCGGTTATCTGGTCACCGTATTTTCGCCGCAGCCGTTCTGCAGACAATTGTATCGGGGTAAGCGGGTTTTTAATCTCGTGCGCAATACGGCGCGCTATATCGGCCCATGCCGAGTTTCTCTGTGCCGACACCAGTTCCGTTGTGTCGTCAAAGGTAACCACATAACCATCAGTGCCCTCGTCGCCCTGTTCGGTGGTCACGCCGGTCGTGAAAGTTCGTTCCTGGTCGCCGACGCGACGTGTAATGGTGCCGTCGGCATACCCGTCTAAACGGCCTTTGGCTTTTGCGAAGATCGACCTGATTTCAGGCAGTACATCGAGTATGGCCTTGCCGGTTACCTCATTTTCTTCCAGGTCAAGCAATTCCAGTGCTGATCGGTTGCTCAACGTGATGGTGCCATCATCATCCAGTCCGAGAACGCCGGCACTCACGCCACCCAGAACAGCCTCTGTAAATCGCCGCCGTTCATCAAGCGCAGCATTGGTCGTGATCAGCTCCTCGCGCTGCGATTGCAGGCGATCCGTCATCTGGTTGAAGGTCAGCCCCAGTGTCGCCATGTCCCCGGTGGCATTTTCAATCGATACCTTGGTATCAAGTTCACCGGAACTCACCCTGCGCGCCGCAGACACAAGTGAGACGATCGGCTGGACCAATCTGTTTGAAAACAGCAGGCCCAACCAGATCGCCGACAACAGGAAAATAAACGCAATGCCGGCATACAGTGCGGCAAAATTCAACTGCAGCGATGTGCGTTGGGCGATCAGGTTATCAAACGCGGCACGCTGTGTCCGGGCCTTGCCAAGCTGTTTGATGACTTCCGGATTTACCAGCCGATACAGGTACAGGTAATACCCGTCCATTTTTTCAAGCTTGATAAGCGCGCGGATGACATTGCTGCCTTCATCAGGATGCCGGACCACCAACTCACCAGTCGTCGCCTGTGCAATATCCTCCGGTGCAGGAGCACGGAATTTTACCAGCTTGTTGGCAGTAGCTGAAACCGCAAGCTCCTTTGTGGTCGGGTTCATGACAAACAATCCCGAGAGCCCGCGCACCGCGCCGAACGTTGCAACAGTCTGCACCAGTTTTTCCCGGTCGAGAGCAAACTCCTCGGACTTTTGATTGATCTCATTAGCGATAAAGGCGGCGTCGCTTCGCGCCACATCCAGGTTTTCGCGAATATACGCGTCCGCCACCGCCTCGGCAGAATCAACGATTGCCTGCGTCTGCCCCGACAGCCAGATATCCAGCCCCCTGTTCAGGGTCACCGTCGCAAAGGCTGCAACAATGATTGCCGGCAGCACCGCGAACAATGAAAGCAGAGCGACAATGCGAATATGAAGACCCGAGCCGGGAACCTGCCGTATTCTCGCCAGTGCCAGCTTGGTCAACTGCCAGGCGATCAGGCTGGCCATCAATGTCAGTAAAATGCCGTTGGCAATAAGCAGCAGCCGCGCGTAGCCCGGTTTGGGCTCGAGGTGGGTCAGCCCGGTAAGGTAAACATAGGTTCCCAGGCCACACACAACCGTCAGGGTGACAAGGCAGATCCCTGCCCAGTTTACCCATTTGTTATTGAGGAACGACTCCGCAGCGGCATGCTGGAGAGGCTCAGGTGCCTGCGGCCTGTTTATGTCCGACATCACGGTCATGGAGTGCTGAACTCGATTTCAAGGCAAACTATACGGCACCCCCGTGCAGTGTTGCAAAAACGCAACACCAATGTGGCAAATATGTGACACCTTTGAGTGTCATTTGCCAGATCGCCCGGAAACTCACAGCAAAATCAGGCAAGTCGCGCGCTCTCGACCAGCACTTTAATCAACTTTGTTAACGCTATGATATAGAGCGATATTATCTAAAACACCTCATGAATTGTGCGTATTATGCCCTGGATTGCAATGGTTTGGAAAAGCCACTGAAAATGACAATCTCTAAGTATATCACGTATATAGGTATGTTAATTAAAGCACATGCAAACCCTGCTGCTCTAATGACTCGAACCCGGTGTTTTAATCACGCTGAGCCCGAGTTCCTTGATTCTGGTTCGCAAGGTATTTCGATTGATGCCAAGCAGATTCGCCGCCTTGATCTGATTGCCGCCGGTAGACGCCAGCGTGGCATTGATAAGCGGAACCTCTATTTGCTGTATGATGCGGTGATACAGGCCATCCGGCGGCAGGTTCGGCTGGAACCCCGCGAAGTACTGGACCAGGTGATTTTCGACGAACTCCGACAGGGAGTTATAGGAACCGGGTACCTTGTCGTTGGCCGGTGCCTGCTGGATGGCGAATTCCTGTTCAATTGCAGCTGCGGAAATCTCGTCACTGACATGCACCGCGCATAGCCGACTCACGAAGTTTTCAAGCTCACGAATGTTTCCAGGCCACCTGGCACGGCGCAATGCGTCAATGGCACCGGCAGAAAACGTCTTGAATGGAAGCCCCTGTTTTTCATTCTGCCGCAAAAAGTGATTTACCAGATCCGGTATGTCGTCGGTACGTTCGCGCAATGGCGGCAACCTGATCGGCACCACATTGAGGCGGAAAAACAAATCTTCGCGAAACATGCCCTGGCCGATCAACTGGTGCAGATCGCGGTGGGTAGCCGCAATAATGCGGACATCGGTCTTGATCGGGCGTACGCCGCCAACAGAAGTGTATTCGCCTTCCTGAAGCACCCGCAACAATCGCGTCTGGGCTTCCATCGGCATATCGCCGATCTCATCAAGAAACAATGTGCCGCCGTGAGCCTGCTCAAACCGGCCCAGATATCTGGACACTGCGCCGGTGAAGGCTCCCTTCTCATGGCCGAAGAGCTCGGACTCAATCAGTTCCCGGGGAATTGCAGCCATGTTCATTGCAACGAACGGGGCTACCTTGCGCCTTGAAAAATCATGCAGTGCCCGCGCCACCAGTTCCTTGCCGGTACCACTTTCACCCTGGATCATGACGGTGAGATCGGTTTGCGTCATCCGGGCCACAACCCGGTAAATGTCCTGCATCGCTGTTGAGCGACCGACAATCGGCAGGGCTTCGCTGTCTTCAGCCACCTGGCGAGGTTTGACAGGCTGGTCCACCTTGCGGGAATCTTCCAGTGCCTGACCGACGGTTGCAACCAGTGCATTCAGGTCGAATGGCTTCGGCAGATAGTCATAGGCGCCGCGTTCGCTTGCCGTGATTGCCGTCATGATGGTGTTGCGCGCACTCATGACGATAACCGGCAAACGTGGTCGCTTGGCCCTGATGCGAGACAGCAGGTCAAATCCGCTTTCATCGGGAAGCACGACATCGGTCAACACCACGTCACCTTGTCCCTCGCTTACCCATCGCCACAGCGACGCTGCGTTGCTTGCTGCACGAACATCATACCCGGCGCGCGTCAACGCCTGGGTGACGACAGTTCGAATTGCCGAGTCATCGTCAGCCACAAGTACAGTTCCCGGCGTCATTTGGAAGTCCCTTTATTGAGCCGGCCGTCAGGCCGCATGATTTTTCTATTCAAGAAGTCGCAGCTTTTACGAGTGGTGAATTCTCGCATGATTTCAGGCCGCATTGGGTGTTGAAACCGGCAATAATACTCTGAAAATCGTGCCGTCATCCTGTGATGAAGCATCCACGATTCCGCCGTGGTCCCGCACAAGCTTCGCCACCAGCGCAAGACCCAGTCCGCGTCCTCCGTCCTTGGATGTCACGAAAGGGTCAAACAGGTGCTGGGCCACATCCTCCGAAATGCCGGAGCCATTGTCATGAACGGCAATTTCAAGTGGCAGTGATACGGATCGCTCACTCCCGGGCACGTGCATTCGTATACCTGGCTTGTACGAAGTCGACAGGGTGATTTTGCCAACGGCTTCACTCTTGTCTATGGCTTCGGAGGCGTTTTTGACAAGGTTCAGAAACACCTGAACAAGCTGGTCCCGGTTGCCGCTGACATAGGGCAAGGACGGATCATAATTTTCGACGAAGTCGATGTGCGAAGCAAATCCGCTTGCGGCCAGTTTGCGCACGTGTTCGAGCACGGTATGTACATTCAGGGCCTCCATTTGAGGCGCTCGTTCATCCGAAAACACCTCCATCTGGTCGACCAGTTCACGAATGCGATCGGTTTCAATACATATGAGTTGCGTCAGTTCGCGATCCTCGGGCGGTGCATTGGTTTCAAGCAACTGTGCCGCCCCGCGAATCCCGGACAGCGGATTCTTGATTTCGTGAGCCAGCATGGACGCCATGCCCGATACAGATCGTGCCGCCTGCAGATTGTTGAGTTGCCGGTCAAAGGCCTGCGCGACGGAACGTTGCAGTATAATCAGGATTATGTAGCCGGGATGCTCAGATATGACGCCTGCCTGGATATCCACCGTACGTCCGCCGCCAGTGCGCGGTGTGCCCAGCTTGACACCGTATTCAGACAGCGTCGTACCGGTCGCGCGCAGCCTGGCAGTCGCAGAATAAAGCGGGCTTGCAAACGGCACGATATCGTCAAGTCCCATCCGTTTCAGCATCGACTGGCTGACGGAAAAAAACTCTTCGGCCGCCGAATTTGCCGCAACAATCCGGTCGTCTTGTGAAATCACCAGAACCGGACTGGGAAGCGACTGCAGCATCACGCTTGCAGACAGCGGGTTTTGCTCTGGCCGGATCATGCGGCAACCAGCCTTTGCGATGCCGAGGCGAGTTGTCCTCGCAAGTCATCAAGTCTGGATTTCACGTCGCATGCCTTGTCAAGCTTCAGCAATTCGGCGCGCCAGTTCGCCGCTTCATTGTGGTCCAGCAATTGCTTGTCGCGCCAGCGCCCGAGCGCCCAGCCAATATGCTTGCGGGCGTTGCGAACACCTTTCGCTTCGCCGTAATGAGCTATGATCCGGTCATAGTGATCGATAATTATTGTCGCCTGCTGTTCAATCGCAGGCTCCAGGATCCCGCTTCCCGGCTCGAGTTGATTGGCCAATACACCTGGCCACCATGGACGCCCATAGGCTCCCCTGCCAATCATGACCCCGTCTGCGCCCGAGGCCTCCAGCATGGCACGGACATCATCAATGCTGGCTCCGTCACCATTTGCAATCACCGGAATGGACACCGCCTGTCTGACCAAACGGATAGCCGCCCAATCGGCCTTGCCCTTGTAAAACTGGTTTCGGGTACGGCCATGCACGGTAATCATCGAGACACCCAGTTGCTCGGCCCGGCTGGCCAGTTCCGGTGCATTCATACAGTCCAGGTCCCAACCAAGCCGCATCTTGAGTGTGACGGGCACACTGCTGACCCGCAGTGTTGCTTCAATCAGGCTGCAGGCGTGATCCAGATCACGCATCAACGCAGATCCTGACAGCTTGCCTGCTACTTCCCGCGCCGGACAGCCCATATTGATGTCGATAATGTCCGCGCCGATCTGTTGTGCCAGCTCCGCGCCGCGCGCCATCCACTCAGGCTCGCGTCCCGCCAGTTGCAGCACAAATGGAGAGATGCTCCCTGCCCCGGTTGCACGCTGAACCATGTCCGGTCTCGCCTCGACAAGCGCGTTGCTGGCAACCATTTCGGACACCACCAGCCCAGCGCCATATTCATGGGCCAGAACCCTGAACGGTTCATCCGTCACACCAGACATGGGAGCCAGAAAAACGCGATTGCGTGTTTCGTGCGCCCCTATTGCAATGCCCATAATTTAACCGCTCATGCTTATCGTTTAAATTTTAGGCACATTAGCATCTGGCCGGGACATTGCAATTACTATGTTTGCCGGGCTCACAGCTTGCCCTGCATGCGACACGCCTGCTAGAGGTTTTCCACCAAACGGACTT
>CAYRLR010000101.1:0-7973 GCA_964424975.1 uncultured Anderseniella sp. | reverse complement strand
GATCCCGAAGATGAAAATGCACCGGCACCCAACAAGGTCGGTGAAGTGTTCAAGACGATGGAAGCCGGCATCGTTCGCGGCCAGATCATCGATACCGGGTCACGTATTGACGGTCGTGGACTGTCCGATGTGCGCCAGATCAAGTGCGAAGTCGGCGTTCTGCCACGCACCCATGGTTCTGCCCTGTTCACCCGCGGCGAAACCCAGGCGCTGGTTGTAACCACGCTCGGCACCGGTGACGACGAGCAGTTCGTTGATGCGCTGGAGGGAACCTACAAGGAAAACTTCCTGCTGCATTACAACTTCCCGCCATACTCTGTTGGCGAAACCGGACGTTCCGGATTCACCAGCCGCCGCGAAATCGGTCACGGCAAACTGGCCTGGCGCGCAGTGCATCCGATGCTGCCGAAAAAGGAAGAATTCCCGTACACAATTCGTATCGTGTCGGAAATCACCGAGTCCAACGGTTCGTCTTCAATGGCCAGTGTCTGCGGTGCATCGCTTGCCATGATGGATGCAGGCGTCCCGCTCATCCGTCCGATCGCCGGCATTGCCATGGGCCTTATCCTCGAAGGTGAAAAGTTCGCTGTGTTGTCGGATATCCTTGGTGATGAAGATCACCTTGGCGACATGGACTTCAAGGTGGCTGGTACCGAAGAAGGTGTTACGTCGCTTCAGATGGACATCAAGATCAGCGGCATCACCCAGGAGATCATGTCAACGGCGCTGTACCAGGCCAAGGACGGCCGGATGCATATCCTGGGCAAGATGGCCGAAGCTATCACCCAGGGCCGCGAAGAGCTTGGTGAACACGCCCCGCGCATTGAAGTCATGACCATACCGGCCGACAAGATCCGCGAAGTCATCGGTACCGGTGGCAAGGTGATCCGCGAGATCGTCGAAAAGACCGGCGCAAAGGTCAACATCAACGATGACGGTGTGATCAATATCGCATCCGCCGACGGCGCCTCGATCAAGGCGGCAAAGGACTGGATTCACTCCATCGTTGCCGAGCCTGAAGAAGGTGTGATCTATGACGGCAAGGTCGTGAAGGTTGTCGACTTCGGTGCTTTCGTGAACTTCTTCGGTGCCAAGGACGGCCTGGTTCATATCTCTGAACTGGCCCCCAAGCGCGTCGAGAAGGTCTCCGACATCGTCACCGAAGGCCAGGACGTGAAGGTCAAGCTGCTTGGCTTTGACCAGCGCGGTAAGGTTCGCCTGTCCATGAAGCAGGTCGATCAGGAAACCGGCGAAGACATCTCGCAGGCCAAGGAAGACTAATCCTGGTGAACTGATTGCATAAGTTGAAAGAGCGCCGTTTTACCGGCGCTCTTTTTTTGTCTGCAGATATGTATCTGTCCAGGGTCCTGACCCTAAAGCATGGCCGGCACAACCCGGTCCGGCGGCTTGTGGCCGTCAACAAATGTCTTGATATTGATGATGACCTTTTCACCCATGTCGACACGGCCTTCGATGGTTGCTGATCCCATGTGCGGCATCAACACCGCTTTCGGGTTTTTCAGCAATCGCGGGTTCACCGCCGGTTCGTGCTCGAACACGTCAAGGCCGACGCCTGCAAGCTCGTCTTTTTCCAGCATCCGGGCCATGGCGTTTTCATCGATCACCTCACCGCGTGCGGTATTGACGATGATGGCAGTCGGCTTGAGCAGCTGCATGCGCCGCGCCGACAACAGATGGTAGGTCCCCGGCGTGTGAGGACAGTTCACCGAGATGATATCCATGCGCGCCAGCATCTGATCAAGGCTCTCCCAGTAGGTTGCCTCGAGTTCCTCTTCAATCGAGGCGTGGACCGGCTTGCGATTATGATAATGTATCTGCAACCCGAAGGCCTTGGCGCGCCGTGCCACCGCCTGGCCAATGCGGCCCATGCCGATAATGCCAAGGCGTTTGCCGTAAATCCGCCGGCCCAGCATCCAGGTCGGTGACCAGCCCTTCCAGATTTCCTCATTGCCGATTGCGTTCGCGCCTTCGATTACCCGGCGGGAAACGGCAAGAATGAGTGCAAGCGTCATGTCTGCGGTGTCTTCGGTCAAAACACCTGGCGTATTGGTGACCGTGATACCGCGATTGGTTGCTGTCTCAACATCAATATTGTCGACGCCGGTACCGAAGTTCGCAATCAGCTTCAGCTGGTCTCCAGCCTGCATGATGACGGATTTGTCGATCCTGTCAGTTACAGTGGGCACCAGCACTTCAGCCGTTTTGACCGCTTCAACGAGATCGCTCTGACTCATTGGCGCGTCGGTTTCATTCAATGTCGTTGAGAACAGTTCGCGCATGCGCGTTTCAACGACATCCGGCAAACGGCGGGTAACAATAACGGTTGGCTTGCGCGTTGGCATTTGGGGCAACTCCTGGCGAAATCTCAAAAACAGGGCCTTAGCGGTCGGCTTGCCGACCCTTGCAAATCATTTGTCCATTCTTGTTTATGGTGCGTGAGCCCCCATGTAAACTGTGCTGGTTGATGCAACCGGCGTTGCAGGCCATATAATAGCAACGGAACCGGCTATTGACCCGTCTGGCGCTTTGCGGCGCTTGCCCGGTTCCGAAGTCTCGTGCTGTGCGGCACACCTGCCGGAGCGACCGGATTTGACTCCATCGGATGGATCAACAGTCAGTTTCTCCGGTATTTGAACGCCATGGCTTCAACTGAGCTGGTAAAGATGCTCTAACACTTTGGAAACGATCAGGTTGACGGTTCTTGGCGGATTGAATCAGAAACATGCTGATCTACTGGTAACCTGCAGGTCTTCTGCCGGGCTTGGGTAAAGACTTTGGGACGATTGAGCATAGGACGGGTTTTGTTTGCTGCACTGGCTTTTGCCGTGGCAGGCGGCATCGTTTACGCGTTTACCGAAAATCAGAATCCTGCAACCCTGGGCACGGCGAAGGCTGCGCAGGAAACCAGGACTGCCACCAGGCCGGTAAACACCCAGACGGGGTTGCCGCTGCCCAGATTCGTCAGTCTGAAATCAGAGCGGGTCAATGTTCGCCGGGGCCCGTCCAGCGAGCATGGTGTTGTGTGGGTTTTCACCCGCAAAAGCCTGCCCGTGGAAATTATTGCAGAGTTTGATCACTGGCGCCGCATCCGCGACAGTGAAGGTGCAGAAGGTTGGGTCTATCATTCATTACTGGATGGCAGGCGCACTGTTATTGCCGCCCCGTGGGACAAGGACAAAACCGTGCAGCTTCATGCCAGTGGCTCGACATCCGGTGAGCTTGTTGCACGAATCGGCTCAGGAGCACTGGGCCAGCTCAAGTCGTGTGACGGAAAATGGTGTTTCACAGCGTTTGGGGGCTATGAAGGCTACGTTTCGCAGGAAACGCTGTTCGGTGTTTATCCCGGTGAAGTCTATCAGAACTGAGCGCGCCGAGCTTTACAGCGCGTGATCGCGACACTGTTGCTCAGCCACGGTCTTTTTCAAGCCGCACGATAATATCGATCCGGCCGATTTTCATGCCTGCCGGTGGCAGCGGCAGACCGTCTACGGTGAGCTGCTCTCCGTCTATGTCTATCAGGCGGCCTTCATCTTCCAGATAATAGTGGCAGTGGTTGGAGGTGTTGGTGTCAAAGTAGGACTTGTGACCCTCAACCGCCACTTCACGCAACAACCCGGCTTCGGTGAACTGGTTGAGCGTATTATAAATTGTGGCGAGCGACACTGCGACCCCGGCCTGAACGGTTTCAACATGAAGCTGTTCGGCAGTGATATGTCGGTCGCCGCTGCCGAACAGAAGCTTGCCGAGCGACATGCGCTGACGCGTTGGCCGCATGCCGGCATCGCGCAGTTTCTGTTCCATGTTTTGTGTATTCATCATGTGATTTACTTCACTCAGGCACATGGTCACAGACCATGAAAAAACACTATCAGGCGCCTGTATACCCCGAACCGGGCCTGCTTGCAATCGTGCGGGCGCATACCGGATTTATAATGCAGCCGTGAAGCTGGTGTGACACGTCACAACCGGGCAGGTCGGGTTTTCGGCCGGATCAAACGCAGCCCATCTCGGTCCAGTGACACAAGGTCTCTGCAGTGGCAAGAATATTGGTTAGTGCTTTCACACAATGTTTCGATATGTTACGAAAACATCAGTAACACGGGCTGTGCAGGCTGGCTGCCGGCGCGACCATTTCAGGGTTTGACGGCGATGAGCGAACGTAAAGAGCATTTTAGCTACGAGGAATTGCTGGCGTGTGGCAGGGGTGAATTGTTTGGTCCTGGAAATGCACAGCTGCCGCTGCCGCCGATGCTGATGTTTGATCGCATTACCTCCATCACGGATGACGGTGGCAATGCCGGCAAGGGCCAGATCGTGGCCGAACTTGATATCAAGCCGGACCTGTGGTTTTTCCCGTGTCATTTTCAGGGCGACCCGGTGATGCCGGGATGTCTGGGGCTGGATGCCCTGTGGCAATTGACCGGATTTTTCCTGGGCTGGATGGGCGCGCCGGGGCGTGGCCGCGCGCTGGGTGTTGGCGAGGTCAAGTTCACGGCAATGGTGACGCCCGAAGTCAAGAAAGTTGAATATGTCGTGGATGTACAGCGCCTCATATTGCGCCGGCTGAACATGGCCATTGCCAATGGCGTGCTGAAGGCTGACGGCGAGGTTATCTATACCACGACCGACATGCGGGTCGGGACTTTTGTGGACGAAAAACCTGCTTGAGTCCGGTGTGACAAGGCAGACGATGAAAGGCAAATAGGACAGCATGAGACGTGTGGTAGTCACTGGTATCGGTATCGTGTCGAGCATCGGCAGCAATGTGCAGGAAGTGAATACCTCGCTGCACGAGGCAAAGCCGGGCATTGTCAGTGCGGAAGATTACGCCCGGCTGGGCTTCCGGTGTCAGGTGCACGGCGCGCCGACAATTGATCTTGATGCATCCATTGATCGACGGGTGCGACGCTTCATGGGAGACGGCGCTGCCTGGAACTGGATTGCCATGCAGCAGGCCATCACCGATGCAGGCCTTGAAGAAAGTGATGTGAAGAACGAGCGCACCGGCTTGATCATGGGATCAGGCGGGCCGTCCACTCGCACCATCGTTGCTGCAGCAGACACCACGCGCGAAAAGGGACCGAAACGGGTTGGTCCGTTCGCGGTGCCTGCAGCCATGTCATCAACCAATTCGGCCACCCTGGCCGTGCCGTTCGGGATCAGGGGAGTCAATTACTCGATTTCCTCGGCCTGCGCGACATCGACACATTGCATCGGCAATGCTGCAGAGCTCATTCAGTGGGGCAAGCAGGACGTGATGTTTGCCGGCGGCGGTGAGGAACTTGACTGGACCTTGTCGGTACTGTTCGACGCCATGGGCGCCATGTCGTCGCACTTCAACGATACGCCTGCAAAGGCCTCGCGCGCATATGACAAGAATCGCGACGGGTTCATTATCGCCGGCGGCGGCGGGACGGTCGTGCTCGAAGAACTGGAACACGCCAAGGCGCGTGGCGCAAAGATTTACTGCGAACTGGTCGGGTATGGCGCAACCTCCGACGGCCATGACATGGTGCAGCCGTCAGGCGAAGGCGCTGCGCGCTGCATGCGTCTGGCCATGTCGACCGTCAACGAGAAGGTTGACTACATCAACCCGCACGCCACCTCGACACCGATCGGCGATTTGCGGGAAATCGAAGCCATACGTGAGGTTTTCGGCAATGATATTCCGCCGATTTCGGCGACAAAATCCCTGACCGGGCATTCACTGGGTGCAGCCGGTGTGCAGGAAGCCATCTACTCGATCTTGATGATGCAGAACGGGTTCATTTGCGAGAGCGCCAACATCGAGGAACTCGACCCGGAGTTTGCCGACATCCCTGTTGTTCGCGAGCGTCGTGATAATGTGAATCTGGATGTTGTGCTGTCCAACAGCTTCGGCTTTGGCGGCACCAACGGCACACTGGTTTTCCAGCGCTATAACGGCTAAGCACTTCATCAGGTGTAATTTCGCGACCAGTCCGGGCAGACAATCCGGACTCTGGTGCCGCAGCAGGGACGAATTCAGGAACCATAATGATTGAAGTTAAAAGCGATCTGATGAAAGGCCGCCGCGGCCTCGTCATGGGAGTGGCGAACGATCACTCAATTGCATGGGGCATTGCCAGATCATTGCGTGAGCATGGCGCCGAACTTGCGTTTACCTATCAAGGTGATGCCTTTGGCAAGCGCGTTGCGCCACTGGCTGAAAAGGCCGGCTCGTCACTGGTGATGCCATGCGATGTTGAAGATATCGCAACGGTTGATGCCGTGTTCGCCAAACTGCAAAGCGAGTGGGGCTCGCTGGACTTCGTGGTGCACGCCATTGCCTATTCCGACAAGAATGAACTGAGCGGGCTTTATGCCGACACAACGCGGGAGAATTTTTCCCGCACCATGATCATTTCATGTTTCTCGTTCACCGAGATTGCCCGGCGTGCCGCCGCCATGATGAGCGAGGGCGGCTCCATGGTGACACTGACCTATGGTGGATCGACGCGTGTCATGCCGAACTACAATGTCATGGGAGTGGCCAAGGCGGCCCTGGAAGCGTCGGTACGCTATCTGGCGGCAGACTATGGACCAAAAGGCATTCGGGTAAATGCGATTTCCGCAGGTCCCATGCGCACTCTCGCCGGTGCCGGCATCGCGGATGCCCGGGCCATGTTTTCTTTCCAGCGCCAGCATTCACCGCTGCGCCGGCCTGTCAGCCTGGATGAAGTCGGCGGTGCCGGGCTGTACCTGCTGTCGCCCTTGTCCGGCGGCGTAACCGGTGAAGTGCATTTTGTGGACTCAGGCTACAACATCATTTCCACACCGCGCCCCGAAGACCTGGTTTCCGGATCAGAGTAGGTCCGCGTCCGAACGCCTGCCGGGCCCGGACTGTCGTGCGCGATATAGCCCTGTCCGTATCTACCTGTAAGCGGACAGGTCGGTGATGGTCGGGTTGTTGCCATTGAGTGGATTGTCCGGGTTCCAGGCCAGCTTTGTGACCATGAACCGGGCAGACAGCGCATCGTACATCACCATGCGCCCGGCCAGGCTGTCGCCTATGCCAGCGATCTCCTTGATCACCTCCATGGCCTGCATCGACCCGGCCACCCCCGTAAGCGCGCCAAGAATTCCGGCTTCCTCACATGATGGCACCATCCCGTCCGGCGGAATGTCGGTGTGCAGGCAGCGATAGCTTGGATACGGCGTGCCGTCAGCTTGTCTGAGGTGCGGCTTGAAAGTGGAGATCTGCGCATCAAACTGCCCGACGGCGGCGGAAACCAGTGTTTTGCCGAGCAGGTAACATGCGTCTGAAACCAGAAAGCGCGTGACGAAATTATCACAGCCGTCGGCGATGATGTCATATCCCGACATGATCTCCATTGCGTTTGAGGCATCAAGCCGCAGGTGATGCGTGACGACGTCCACATTGGGGTTGAGTTCGTGCATGCGGGTTGCGGCGCTGTCGGTCTTGGCAGTCTTGTCAGCAGCAGCTTTCGTGGAATGGATGATCTGCCGCTGCAGGTTGGACAGGCTGACAAAATCGTCATCCACCACGCCGATTGTGCCAACACCGGCACCCGCCAGATACAACAGCATCGGCGCGCCCAGACCGCCGGCACCGACGACCAGTACCTTGGCGGCCTTCAGTTTTTGCTGACCTGGTCCACCCAGTTCGCGCAGCACGATGTGGCGGGCATATCTTTCAACTTCATCATCGCTGAACGCCATGATCAGTTTTTCCCCGTTGAGCCGAATCCACCAGCACCGCGCACGGTTTCATCCAGCACGTCTACCTGGAGGATGTCTGCCTGCACCACCGGTGCAATCACCATCTGGGCGATGCGATCACCCCGATTGATGGTGAAAGGCACATCGCCGAGATTGATCAGTATCACTTTCACTTCGCCGCGATAATCGGCATCAATGGTACCGGGCGTATTGAGACAGGTGATGCCGTTCTTGATGGCGAGACCCGAGCG
>CAYRLR010000100.1:0-8057 GCA_964424975.1 uncultured Anderseniella sp. | reverse complement strand
CCGATTCAGCCTTCCATGTCCAGACCTTGTCCAGGAACGCCTCGCGACCAATGTCGCGGCGGCCAGGCTCCTTGCGTTCCATCATCTGGCGTTCAACAACCATCTGCGTGGCAATGCCTGCGTGATCAAGCCCCGGCTGCCACAATACGTCCCTGCCCCGCATACGCTCGAACCGGCACAGTATATCCTGCACCGTGTTGTTCAGGGCGTGGCCCATGTGGAGTGAACCGGTGACGTTTGGCGGTGGAATGACGATACAGAACGGATCCCCGTCCGGTGTCTGGTTGGCGCGGAACAGACCGGCGTCCTCCCAGGCTTCATAAAGTCGGGTTTCAATGTCGGCCGGTGTAAAGTGCTTATCGAGCATGGACCTACTGGAATCTGTTATGGAGTTTTTGGCGTTTATAGCGCGGTTAAACACTACGCGCACACGACTTGCAACAGGCCGTGGATAAGTCGCGGGCAAGGAGGCTGAGTGTTAGCGCTTCAGACCGGTAATCCTGGCAATCTCGTCACGCACGGCATCTTCGACAATCGGACTGAGATTGTCAGCCAGCCACTCTTCTATCATCGGCCGGATCATGGCGGTAAACGCTTCTTCACTGGGCATGGCTGCGGCCACCTGGTCCGGCAGATGCTTGTCAATCCAGACAACCAGTTCCGGTTCGATGACCTGGCGGATCATCGCCTCCAGCGGCAAACCTGCCTGTTCCGGATCGGCCGCAGCTGGTGGGACGGTATCGGATGGCTCATCAAGCTCGGTCTCGACTGCATCTTCCTCGACGGTTGCCGCATCAACCCGCTCATCCATCGTGACCCGGGCTTTCGTGACGAGAGGAACTGCCACGTCGGGTTCTGCCGCATCCTGCTCCGCCGCGACCGCGCTGGCCAGCGGGTTCTCAAGCGACCAGTCACTATAGTCAGGCGTATAGGAAACAACGCCCGTTGATATGTCACCGGTGATGAACTCATCCATATAGCCTTGTTCATCTCCATCACCAATGCCGGCCTTCAAACCATCATGGGTCTGTGTCCCGGATGGTGTCTCGGCGACCGGATTTGGTTGCTGATCACGGGCGCGGGCTTCTTCCTGGCGAACGTCTCCACCAAGCAAATTTGCCATTGACCGGCTGGTGCCGGATCTGGTTCTCGATTTCAATGATGCCAGGCGATTGCGTAAAGACATGTAACTTGGTGAACTCTCCAGAGAATGGCGATACCGGTGCGGGTTGCTGGAAACATAGCCCGGACCGGGCTTTACGTCACCCTCAGATACTGCGGGTGATTCGGATGGCGCGGCAGTCCCGGAACCTGGTTGCCCGTGGCCGTCGTCCAGGCTGCCCCGCAAACGCGGCGCACGCGGCGCGCCAATGGGTTTCACAGGCCCCGGCGCAGGCATGGCGATCTTGCTCGCCGTATCGGACTCGATCGCCTCCCGGATGGAAGACAATAGCTGATCGACGGAAATGCTTTCCTGCGGTGTGCTGTCGTGTTTGCCCATGGTCTGCATGCGGTTTTCGAAAAATCACTTTGATAACGATAAAAGCTTATCGCCTTGCAGGCGGTTGTGTACAAGGCCACGCCCTGCGAATCACCAACTTGTCGACAGTTCCGTTTCGGATCAAGACATTTGTATCAAACAACAGTGTCCCAAAGGCAGTGACTATTACCTTTGGACCGTGTTGACACGTTCCGCAAAAACCAGACTTGCCCCACACTCTCAAGCCGGACGCCCGGCTTGACATCTGCCACGGCTCACACCCTGCTCACTCCGACGTATTGATGCTTGCCCCGAATGCCTTGTCACGCACCTCATCAAGGTTGCGCTCCGGCTCATAGATATTGACTGAAAGCCGCAAATCAGCAGCCGTCATGCGCCCAATCGCAGCAACAAGCTGGTAACCGGCTACAATTCGGTCTCGCAGGGAAGTCGCCAGCGCTACCTGTGTTTCCACAAGTTCATTTTCCGCATTCAGCACGTCAAGTGTTGTTCTGGTGCCGACCTGAGCTTCCTGTTTGACCCCGTCAAGGGCGATCTGATTTGCAGCCACCGCTTCCTTGGCCGCCGCGATAGTAGCAGTAGCAGCCTTCAGCAAATGCCACGCACTTACCACTCGCTCGCGAACCTGGCGATGCACGTCAAGAACTTCCAGCTTTCGTTGACTGGAAATCTGCTTGGCTTCGCGTATTTGTGAATAAACCCGACCGGACTGGTAAAGTGGAACCGACAGTGTGCCTGCGATAACACCCGATCTGGTTCGCCCGACAGTATTCAATGAATTATTGTCAATCGAATAACTCGCCTCAAAATTCAGCTTCGGCAGCAGGTCGGATTTTTGCACCCCGATGTTCGCCTCGGCAGCTGCCTCTACATACGCTGCGGCCAGGATTTCCGGGTTGGTTTCACCAGCTATCGCGATAGCCTGACGCAGCGACTTAGGCACTCTCGGAGACAGTCGGGGAAATATCAGCCGATCTGGCTTGGCCCCAATTACCCGAATATAGTTTGCAACAGATGTCTCCAGATTACCGACAGCAACTGCATACCGCCCCCGTGCATCAAAAGCCCGGGCGTTCGACTGGGCGACATCCGTACGCGTAATCTCACCGACATCGAAACGCGCTTTCGCCGCACGGACCTGTTCAGTAAAATTGCTCAGCGAACCGCGGCGATAATTGGCGATTTGACGATCACGAATGACATTCATGAATGCTATCGCACCATCCAGCAACACTTGTTGCTCAACCGCCAACAGGTTCTGATTGCCAGCCTGCACGGTCGCATCAGCCTCGCGCAACGCGTTCTCAGACCGGAACCCGTCAAAAACCGGTTGCGATAATTGAATCTGGAGGCTGCGGGACAAAAAATCGGTTTTTCCGGTGACGGAATTGTCCTGGTAGAACTTCGACACGTCTGCATTGGCAGTAACCGTGGGACGCCATCCCGACTTTGCCTGTGGTACCCGCTCGTCAGTCGCACGCTGACGCGCCTGATCTGCCTTCAATTGCGGGTTGCCGACATAGGCTTTTGACAACGCTCCAGCGATGGTCTCCGCATTTGCCGGGGTGGAATGAAAGAACGTGGTTGTCACGGCCATGCACAAGGCAGCCAACCAACCGGCATGCCGCATAAATCTGACACCTGTTTTTGAATTCACAATCACCCCCTGAACCATCCGCTTTTAACCTTATCGGAGTTCCGTGGTTAACAAAACACTAACTTCACACATCACCGCACATCAATGCCGCACAAAACAACCCTAATGTAACAAACGCTTTGTGGAAAACCCCCAATAAAACCAAAGCCGGGAATTTTCAGCAAAATCCGACTTCGGGACAACTGGGAAACTTTGCTAAAACACGAATCCCGGATCAGCTTTCTCGAACCCCGGCAGCAATGGAATACTGGCATCGAACGCATAGCGTGATGCAACCACATCTCCGGTTTTTGTATAAACCAGCGCCTGCGCGGTATCCGTGGTGCCAACCACCGCTACCAGACGACCGCCGTCACCCAGTTGTGACAACAGGCTTTCTGGCACTTGTCCGGCCCGGCCATTGATAATGATGACATCATAAGGGGCCTCGGCACGGTGACCTTCGGTCATGGATGCATTGAACACGGCAACATTGTTGATTTCCAGCCGCAACAGGTTCTCATTCGCTGCTTCTGCGAGCTCGTCAGTTTCTTCAACGGCAACAACCAACTGGGCCAGTCTGGCCAGTACCGCGGACGAGTAACCGGAAGCGCAACCGATATCGAGCACGCATTCATTCGGTTGAATCGCGGCTGCCTGCAGCATGCGGGCAAATGTCATGGGTTCCATCAGATGGCGCTTCTTGCCATCTTTTCCGATGGCCAGCGGCACGTCTTCGTCCATGTATGCCAGCGACTTGATAGTGCTGGGCACAAACAGTTCGCGCGGTATCTCCGACATGGCATCAATCACGCGGGCATCGGTTATGCCGTTTGGACGAACCTGGGATTCAATCATGTTTTCTCGCGCGATGGCGTAATCGATCATGCTAGCTCCTGATGCTCAATCGGCGAAATCCGCCAAAATCCCGGACGTTGCGCATTTGCAAAACGCAGTCTTCATGGTTGAATACCCAACTCGGACCGTCCCGCCAAGCCTGTTTGTCATTCGATGCACCACAACACAATATCAAAAACCCGCAACATCGCCCGAAAGCAGGCGTTGTAACGTGATGCAGTGTCGTCTATAAGACGCCGCCCGGACTACAATCAGTCCGCCACGATGGCCTCGTGGGAGAGTGGTTATCCATCGGATTGCAAATCCGCTTACACCAGTTCGATTCTGGTCGAGGCCTCCAGACTTCCAGTTCCTGTTCGATGTTTCCCGATTTGCCGGGTACAGCGTAACCCGGCATGGGAATTTGCCGGATGCTCGGTTCGAAAAGTGTGTCTATTAGGCAACACTTTCAAAAAAAACATACCGTTGGGCTCCATGGCGAACCGGACAGGCCCTAAACAGCCATATATTCGCCCTGTTGTTATAGACATTTGGCTGGTCTGATCCTGGCCAAGCTTGTATTGATGGGTTTCAGATTGTTTTGATATCCAGTTGGGATCATTTGTGCGGAAACATCACTGCATATTGGCATTTATGCTGTTGTTGGCGGGTTGTGCAGGAGGCGATACGAGTAGTGCGCTTCTTGAACCGCGCACTATTGATGTCGACTCTGCGGCAGAACCTGCAGGCGGAGTGATTTCCAGCCATATTCAACAACTGCAGGCACAGACAGGGCCCAGCTATGTCACGCTCGTGGTCCACGAACCCGAAAAACGTGCCGGGTCAAAGGCCGCCAACTCACCCGAGGCCTTGACCTCCGGCAGCGGATTCGTTGTCTCAAACGGCATCATCATGACCGCTGGTCATGTAGCCGTAAAACGCGGAAACTCGGTCGATGCACGCGCGTCCAACGGGCGAATCTATTCCGGTACGGTGATTGCGGTCAAGCCCGACAACGATATGGCATTGATCAAGCTGCGCGGTTTCAGTTCCACTGCTGTTACACCGTCGCCAAACCATTGCATGCGACGTGGTGCCCCGGTGTTCTCGCTCGGCAAACCCCATGCCCGCAATGACACCGCCCGTATCGGCTCGGTAAACTCAATGAGCTTTGGCCGCGCCGTCAGGTACAGCGGCTTCGGTTATCCCGATGCAATCGAACTGCGCCTTGCGACCAAGAAAGGCGAATCAGGCGGCCCGCTGTTTGACGACAAGGGTCAGTTGACCGGAATGCTGGTCAGCACGTTGTCGGATGCCAATGGCCGGCCGTTGAACCTGGCACACGCAATTTCGACACCTGCGCTGGCAAAGTTCCTGTGTTCAAACCTGTCATGCTCCGGCAATTGGCAGCAACTGGCCCAGAAGACAACGACCTGCCCCGCGATATAACCTGTAGCGGTATGTGGCACCCGGCGTTCCGCGCAACGGACCCTGCCTGCACTAAAGCGGCCTCATGACGTCAGGCCAACACGGACAAGCATGAACCTGTGTTGGCCCTGGGTTGATTCAAGGCATCAGAATTGTTGAGCCAGTGGTTCTGCGACCTTCAAGATCCTGGTGCGCCTTGACCGCATCAGCCAGCGCATAGGTCTGGTTGATTTCGATCTTGACCGCGCCGGAGCCGACAACGTCAAACAAATCCGCCGCGTTGGCCTGCAGGGCGTCGTCAGCCGCCACATAGGTCATCAAGGTGGGGCGGGTGAGATATAATGATCCCTTGGCCCCCAGCACACCGGTGTCGAAATCTTTCACCGGACCCGATGCTGATCCAAAACTGACCAGCAGACCCCTTGGAGCAAGGCTGTCGAGGGACGCGTCCAGCGTCGCTTGCCCGACCCCGTCATAAACCACCGGCACGCCCTTGCCATCGGTCAGTTCACGGACCCGTTCCGCAACATTTTCCGTCGTGTAGTTGATCACCTCGTCGCATCCGAACGACTTTGCCAGAGCGGCTTTTTCCGGCGAACTGGTTGTCCCGATCACGCGCACGCCCAGATGCTTCGCCCACTGGACGGCGATCAGGCCGACCCCGCCGGCAACCGCATGCCACAGGATGGTGTCGCCCGCTTTGACTTCGTAGGTTTCACGCAGCAGGTATCTGGCAGTCATGCCCTTCAACATCATGGCAGCCGCAGTCTCGTCGGTTATTGTATCGGGCAGCACACACAGCCGGTTGGCAGGCATGTTGCGGGCCTGCGAATAGGCACCGATCGGGCCCGCGCCATAGGCAACACGGTCGCCCTCTTTAAGATGGGTCACGCCTGGTCCAACTGCTTCGACGACGCCGGCAGCTTCCAGCCCGATGCCACTGGGCAAGGGCAGCGGATAGGCACCGGAGCGATGATAGGTATCGATGAAATTCAAGCCAATCGCCGTATGGCGCAATCTGACCTGGCCTGCTTCCGGCGCTTCAAGATTGACTTCTTCATACTGCATGACTTCCGGACCGCCGGGTTTATGAATCCTGATCGCTTTCATGGCTTTTCCTGTTTCTTTCTTGTTGGTTTGCGTTCTCTGCCGCAGTTTTGGTTTTCTAGTGATCCATCAGATACTGCATGACGCCCACGAGCCTGTCCCAGCCGATATCTTCCAGCGGGACAATGCGCACATCCAGCACCGCAGCCTTGCCCATCAGCGCCTGGTAACGTGCCTCGCCGCGCTCTTCATCGAACAGGTCGGTCGTCACCAGTACGCCCACGCGTTCGCCCGGTTTACCAAAATGGTCAGCCATGTTGTCGGCTTCATGAACTGCATCCATCATCCGCGCGCGATGCTTGCGGTCACTGGACTGCAGGCACGAGCGCAATGCCTTGCAGGATACAAACCCCAGCTTGTCTTCATGCCGGAAAATCACGTCTATCTCGTTCTCACCGGTATAGCCTTCGACATTCCAGCCAACCAGTTGCGAATAATGGGCTTCATGTGCCCCGGCTTCCATAACGGCAAGCCAGGCCAATTCTTCCAGCCAGCCTCCGGTAACGAAGCGGCGGGCATCGACACCGCTCAGGGTCATTTCACCCTGGTCCATCTTGAGAAAATCGTGCCGATGCATGGATTCCAGAAGCGCGTCAGCAGCCGCACCAGATGCAGAATCCGGTTGTTGCTGCGGCATTGAAGATTTCGGGGAATTGCCGGACCCCAGCAACCTGTCGCGCAACACCTCGAAGGCCGGATAGTTTTGCTCTATCGTCCTCGTCAGGTCACGCCGCCCCTCGGCGGCCAGTTTGTCGCCGCCGGTTCCTTTCAGGAACGCAGAACGGGCGGTGAGAATACTTTCTATTGATTGCATATCGCGCTGTAACAACTATTGTTCCGTGACTGTCCCAGCAAACCATAGTCAATTGATTGACTGACCGCCATAGTAACCAGCCACCCATGACCTATCTTCTCAACCCACTTGTCGGACAAGTTTCGGCGCCACCCATTGCCGAATCCGCCGGTTGGCTGGAGGGCAATTCATCCAACCTGCCCTCAATCAATCTGTCCCAGGCCGTGCCGAGTTATCTGCCGGCCCCGGAACTGGCGGAGCATGTGGCCAAATGCATGCTGGACGGCAGTGCAAATCTCTACACCGACATTCTGGGTCTGCCGGATTTGCGCGCCGCGCTTGCCGACCACATGGGCTCTGCCTATCACGGCGTCGTAAATCATGACGACGTTGCCATCACAGCGGGCTGCAACCAGGCATTCTGCGCAGCAATAATGGCGTTGGCCAAACCCGGCGACAACGTCATCCTGCCTGCCCCGTGGTATTTCAACAACCAGATGTGGCTCGAGATGCAGGGCATTGAAGTCCGCACCATCGCCGCCATGCACGGATCAGACGCCTTGCCGCGTCCGCAGGACCTCGCGGCGGTATGCGATGACCGCACCCGCGCCCTGGTCCTGGTCAGTCCCAATAACCCCACCGGGTCAGTCTATCCGCCTGCCCTGCTTGATGGCTTCTTTGATACTTGCCAGAGTCTGAAAATTGCTTTGCTGGTTGACGAAACATACAAGGATTTCCTCGATCCTGCCTCACCG
>CAYRLR010000099.1:0-8113 GCA_964424975.1 uncultured Anderseniella sp. | reverse complement strand
CTCGCCGTGCCGCGATGCATTATTGGCCAGTTCATGCAGGGCCAGGGCAATTGTCTGGGCTTCCTGGGGAAGCAGCGTCAGTTGTTCTATCTCCGTATGGATGGCGTGTCGCCGGCCTTCCGTCTCGAAAGGTTCGAGAATCCTGGGCACCAGCAAATCCGCCCGTACCGGGCCCCAGTTCGCATCAAACAGGGCATCCTGGGCCGAGTTCAAGGCCAACAGCCGGCCCTTGAAGTTGCGGACAAAGGATGGAACATCGCGAGCCGTCCTGGCCGTCTGATCGGCCAGGCTGCCGATCAGCTGCATGGTATTGCGAACACGGTGCGCCAGTTCCCGTACCAGCAGGTCACGTGCTTCGTCAGCCTTCTTCCTCTTGCTGATGTCCTGCATGACAACGCACGCGCAGGGCTGCCCGGAAACGGCCTCGCTGCTCTCGCCAATACTGGCCAATACCCAGATATTGTTCCCATCGTTTTGCTGGAGACGCAATTCGATCCCCGGCAACCCTTCAGTGGAAGTCAGCTTGGACGTCAGTGCGGAGGTCAGCGAGTCCTGATCTTTCGGATGCACCATTTCGACAAATTGCCTGCCGACAATACCATCCGGATCTTGACCCGTCAGTTCTTTTATCGCTTCATTAGCCCGGACGATTTCTCCGGTTTGCAGATCGACTTCCACGTTGGCAGTACTGGCATTTTCGAACAGGCCGCGATAGGCGGCTTCACGTGCGGCCAGTGTTTGCTCGCTGGCAGTCAGCCGCACGCCGAACTGGCGGTTTCTTGTCTGCAGACGAGCCTGTTCCAGGCCACCGAGGGCCAAGAGTGTCAGCAATGTTCCCAACCCGAATACCAGTAGCCCGGCAGCTTGAGGCGATCCCTGTGTCTGGGCAGCCATGCCAATCTGCCAGACCGTATTGCCCGGCAGATCTATTGTCGTTGAGGTGCTTGAATAGCCATCTGGAGCAGGTTTGACCGGTATCAGATCAATGCCGGTTGTCTTGTTCCGGATACTCAACAAGACCGCCCGGTCAGAGGTAACCTCTTGTGCAATCCGGTCCAGACTGATCAGTCCCGCGGCAACACCGATGACGGAAATACTCGCATCCTTGTCCCGGTAAACGGGTGCATACATCAACAGGGCAAGTTCGCCTTTGTTCTGCACCAGTTTGAAACTGTTGCTCATGGCCGTCTGCCCGATGGAGATGGCTCTTTCAAGCGACTTGAGCGCTACCGGGTTGGTTGCGATGTCCAGGCCGATCGCAGCCTCGTTTCCCTTCACAGGCGAAATGAACTCGATCACGTAGTGCAGATCCCGGCTTTGTCCCGGGATCAGGCGAGCGTCTTCGGTTTTGTCGGAGATGTTGAAGCCTGGCCTGAAAGCCCGTTGCCCCTTAACATACTGTTCCAGGTCTGCATCCGGCACGATGCGTACGAATTGCAGTCCTTTAACGATCTGTATGCTGCTGAGTCTTGATGTGAACGCGACAAATTCTGTCGGTGTGACTGTCCGCTCAACTGAAAAATATCCGGCGATGGCCTGTAATCTTGCTTCAGCAAGCAGGATGGATGATTGCAGAATCTGCGATGCACGCGCCACGGCGACATCTTCCGCCAGCCGGCTGTTTTTCGTGACGAGGTTTATCGTGAAAGCACCGCCTGCCAGCGATGCGAGCAGGCCCAATACGATTATCGCAATCGATGCCTTGTTCAAGCGTCCCAGCAAAGGTGTTCGCGTATCCGGCAATTGAAAACCCAAAAAGTTGCGTTGACGTCCCAGGGACGATCCGGCTTATATTGCTTTAACCAACACCTACCCTGAGCTAGATGTCAAATCCTTTGGCAGGGTCGATAAATACTCCGGACACAACTTCGATCACCTTTGAACCGGACGGACGCCGTCCGCCGGGCCAGGGTCCGTTGGGATCCTTGTAGATAACAGTAAATCCGGCTTCACGATCTGCATAGGACATCTGGGTTGCTGCGGGGTCCTGCAGTTCGTCGGACGCGAGAAGTTGAACCCCGGCGATACCGATACCTGCAATTATCGCGACAGCCATGGCGGTCATGATTGACAGCGATTGTCTATGTGTGGCGCGTGTTTTCATGACAGTTCAACGCCATCGAGAACAAAAGGTTGCAATCGGAGGCGAAATATCCGCACTGCCCAACCGCGTCTTATAAAATAGGGCACCGGCATTGCAATAGGCAGACACGACGCAATACCGCCGTCAGGGTCGCCGCAGATTTTTCCTGATAAAAACGTTGTTTTGTTTGGAACCGCCGGGCACTGAACCCGTTGACCTTGCAGATTCACCAGACTGAAAGGACTACAACATGAATTGGGATGTCATAAAAGGTAACTGGAAGCAGCTCACCGGATCGATCCAGTCGCAATGGGGCTCACTGACCAATGACGACATAGACGTCATCGAGGGCGAGGAGACCAAACTGGCTGGAAAGCTTCAGGAAAAATACGGCTGGTCGAAAGATCGTGCTGAAAAGGAAATCGAGGACTGGCGCTCGACACTGTCCTGAACTCAACTACAGCGATGATAAATCATCCGCCGGTCGGGGTCTGAAAACCCCGGCCGGCTTTTTTGGGAACCATCAAGCTCTGTGAAGCGTTGACCACCCGAGACCACGCAGAAAATCCACCAGCAGGAAAGGAAACAGCGAACATGAAAGGTTCAATCACATCTGTTGCAGCAATTTCTATTGCAGGCATCGCCATGGCCGCAGCGTTCGCGCCGTCAGCACAGGCAGAGCCGAATTGTGCCGAGTTGATGGGCAAGTACGAGAGCGAAGCAAAAGGCTATGAAGACGCGGCTGAACAGGAACGCGCCAAGGCTCTGGCCATGGCGAACAAGGATCCGCTTCTGGTCATCATGGAAGATGGCAGGATTGTCGACCTGTCCGGCGAAGAGGCGTTGAGCAAGCCGCTGGAATCATGGACCAATGCCCAGGACAGAAGCATCAGGGCGCGCGACGCCCTCAACCGCGCGCGCGAAGCAGCTGACAAAAACGATGAAGAAGGCTGCAGCCGGGAAATCCGATCGTTTCGCTGGAACCGCGTCTAGATCAAATCACACCATTTGAATCAGGAGCCGGGGAACTGCACAGGCCGTCCACATACATTGTGGGCGGCCTTGTTGCGTTAGAGCATCATCCGATCAGATGAAATCATCTGGTCGGATACAGATGCTCGATTCCAAAGTGTCAGAGCAATTTTATCCATCCGTCTGGATGGATATTGCTCTAGTCCGGGGCCGGCAGATCCTTCACGGTGTCGGCAACGTAGGCACCGCGTTTTCCCTGTGGCCGCGATGGGCCCGTGGTTGAATCGACCTTGGTGGTCAATTCGAGCTCGGCGTTCAATTCGGCACCCAGGGCAACGATCAGCACCGAGTAATACAGCCATAGCAGCAGTACAATGATGGCAGACAGTGCGCCGAAAGTGGCGTCATAGCTGCCGAAGTTTTCCACATAGTATGAAAAACCGAGCGACATCACGCCCCATAGCGCAGTGGCAACAAGCGACCCCGGCAACAGCCATGCCAGTTGTGCGTCCTGCCGGTCCGGCGCCAGTTTGTACAAGGCACACAGGGAAGCGCAAAACAGGAAAAGCACGATTGGCCAGCGCGCCAGCGCCAACAGGTCTGCGGCAAGAACCGGCAAGGGAATGTAGGCCAGAATAACCGGTGCGACGGCCACAAGGGTCAAGGTCACCAGCAACATCACCAGCATGCCAATGGTCAGGAACAAGGACAACATCGCGCCCCGGACGAAGCTGCGATTGTCCGGTTGCCGGTAGGCGACACCGATCATCTCCACCAGTGCGGCAACCCCTCGCGACCCGGACCAGAAGGTGATTGCAAGCGATATCAACGCGCCGGTGCTCAGACCACCGGTATTGCCGCTGGTCACGACGGACTCCAGTCTGTCGCTGAACACGGAGACCACCTGCTGCGGCATGAAAGAAGACAGCGACTGAACATGTGCGTTGAGTTCGGCGGGATCCGAAATCAATCCGTAGATCAACACCAGGGCGGCGATCGCCGGAAACAGCGACAGGAAGCCGAAAAACGCCACGCCTGCAGCGGTCAGCGACAGGCGATGCTCAAAGAAATTTGCTGCAACCCGTTTGACTGCGGCAAGCCAAACCCTGGCACCGAAGTGCCAGGGGGAAGGCGCGTATCGCGCAGCTTGCGGATTTTTCTCCGGATCAATCATGCTGCCGGACTTATACCTAGGATGTCATCCCGGTGTAACCCGTCTGACGCTTGTCGGCTCCGGTCGTGGATGCATTGAGTGCTCCTCCCACCGGACGCGTAGACGCTGCAACCGAGGCTGATTTGCGCTTGGCGCCGGCCTTGCTGGTCTTTGTCGCGCGAGACTTGCTGACGGCAGACTTCACCTTCCTGGCTTGCGACTTTTTGGAGACAGCCCGCTTTTTCGCGACTGACTGCCTGGATGCGGTTCCGGTTTTCTTCGCAGGCCTGGCAGTTGGCTGATCATCCCCTTCATCGTCGGCTTCGCGATAGTCTGAAATCGGCTTTGCGGTGAAGAACGATGCGGCAAGCGCACCAACTGCGACACAGGCGAGCCCGGCAGCTACGGGATTGTCTTCCACCCAGCGCCTGCCGGTTGTCGCGGCCTTGGCGGCATCAGTCGTGGTGGTGCGTACCGCCCGGTTTGCAGCTTTGTAGGCTGACTGTGCCTGGTGTTTGGTGGACTGCAACAGTTCCTCTGCGGTTTCTGCTGCCGTATCGACGCCCTGGGCCGCCTTGAGTTGTGCGGAGTGCGTCATCCGGGAGGCGTTCTGTGCAATGTCAGCAGTCGCGTCCTTGACTGACTTGACATGCTTGCCGATTCGCGCGGCGGCGTCTTTTTCGTCGGCATAGGTGGTAAACCGGCCATTTGAACCGGATATCACCTCACGGCCCAGCAGCATGGCACCGCCGGCCAGAAGTGCGGTGGCAAACGGATTGCGCCTGGCTGCATCGGTCACCTGTCGGATGCTTTCGGACAATGGCTGGCCTTCAGGTGCAAACCTGTCCAGCAGAGCTGCCGGTGACAGGTCGTCCTGCAGGCTGTTCACCCGGTCACGAACCTTGTTACGGGTTTCCTCGATGGCGTCCTTGGTTTTCTCGATGGCTGCTTCTGAAGACTGTGTCATTTGATGTTCTCCTTGATGGTGCGCGCGGTGCGCGTCACCGAGTTGATGGTGTGATGCGGTGTCAGATTGTCAGGCGAAAGCCGGTGCGATCCGATGCGCAGGAAAATCAGTGCTGCTACAGCAAAGATCCCGCCGACAATCAGGGCTGCGGCCCAGTCGGGCATCTGTGTTGCAACGCCATCTATGAGGGCCTGAACGAGGACCCACACGGTGATAAACGCTGCCAGCGTACCGGCAACGATGGCTGCGATGCCGTACATGGCCTGGTTTACCTTCAGGTCGAGTTCCTGCTTTGCCAGGCTGACTTCCTGGTTGACCAGCAGGACCACGTCATCGGCGATGAGCCGAAGCTGGCTGAGCGGGGCTTGGCGAACTGACATGCTCAGTACTCCCGCTCGGAATCTTTACGCTCGCGTGACGCCAGCTTCACCAGCGAGTACCCGGCAACTGCAGCGACTGCGGCACTCAGGCCAGGGTTACGGCGCACCAGATTGGCGGCATCGTCAACCAGATTGCTGACATCGTACGAGGACAGTTTGTACCCCGCGTCATCCAGGATACGCGCAGTGGCACTGGCATATTCTGACGATCTGGTGCGTCCGGCATTTTCCAGGCTATGGGCAGCAGCAAAAGCTGCAGTACTCAGGTCGCTCACATACTGGGAGGTTGCGTTGCGCTGGTCCTCCATCGCTGCGCGCGCGGTTTTCTCGGCAAGGGCAACGGTCTCGCGTGCCTTGTCGGTGATCGCCGATGCAGCTTCGTCGGCCGTCTGGGCGGCGGTATCTGACAGGTTGTCGACATGTGGCATGGAAGGGTTCTCCTCGAAATTGTTCGTCCCGGGTCAGGACAGGCGGACGGTCTTGTTGTCACCCAGGTCAGGGGTGTCGCCGGTAATCGTGGCCCGCATCAGTTCGATGGCGGTCGTCAGGTTGCCTGGCCCGTCCCAGTATTCACCCACGCGCGGCAGCACCTCTATCAGGATGGCATCCGGGTCGTCGGCACCGTGTTCAAAATAGGCGTCGGCCTGTTTCACCCAGTGCTCGCGTATTTGCTCCGGACGATGTTCCACGCGTGCCGTGCCGGTGACACTGACGAACGAATTGGAGGCGTTGTCTGCAAACGTCAGGCAGACTTCCGGATCATTGTGGATCTCGTTGTCCTTGTAGTCCTGCCTGTTCGCAATGAAGCCGATCACACCGCTGTCTTCGTCAGCAATGGCCGCCATCGGGCGGGCGCGAAGTCCGGCACCATTGTTGGTGACCAGCATGCAAAACCTGATGTCGGCAATCTTGTTCCAGAATGTTTCGCCGGGTTCTGTCATTGGGTAACTACCTCCGTGTGAAATAAATCTCTGGCGGCCATCCCGCCGCTTGATATCAAACCAATGCGTGCAACCGACATTGGTTCCATTAATTCTGAATTGGTCACCGCGACCGCCTGCCCGCAAAATGAAGGCCCGACCGGCAGAGGGGTGGGCCGGTCGGGCCTGGCATTTTCCTGTCAGCATCGGTCCGACAGGGCAAATGCATGAAATGCAGAGGGTGCCTGTCAGAGGCTGCGCTTGCGCCCGACAAAGAACGAGATCGCCATCGCGATGAGGAAGACAAAGAACAGGATCTTGGCAATGCCGGCAGAGGCACCGGCAATTCCACCGAAGCCGAGAACGCCGGCAACTATTGCAACAATAAGAAATGTGAGTGCCCATCCAAGCATGACTGATCTCCTTTTTTGGTTCGGTTGAAAGGGCAATGCATCAGGTAACAATTGGTTCCCGGGAGCCCGTATATTTTCTCACCAGGTAACGCCTGAACGTGGCGTGTTACTGGTTGAGTGGAACTGTCACCGGACTCGTTGGCGTGACGCTGACTGTCTGCGTGTCACCGGAAAATCCGCTGGTCTGCATGACGTAGAATCCTGCCAGGCCCAGCACGGACACAATGACGGCCACGGCCAGCCATGCGGCATCACTTGATGAGGTATGATAAACTTTAATGTCTTGTTCGGTGCTCATTGCGTCAACTCTCCTGAAGTCGTTGCGGGTGGCAAATTATGACTGTCGTAATGATCGCCAATGCATCTAACCGATTGAACCAATGCATTAAAAAAGGCCTGGAGGCGCTTGGTGAACATTGGCTGGTTACCTGTGAGCCTGCATGTTGCTCTTCCGGCATGGTCGATATTACTGGTTATGGTCACTAACGCCGGTCAAGCTGATTGGTTCCCTGCGCATCGCGGACAGGCGTCGGTATCCACGCGTACATACTAAGAAGACTGGTCGGCAGGAGCCTGGTGAAAGCGGGTGGACGCATGACCTGGTCTGCGCGGTAGCGGCTGCCTCGATCATCGTCGTCGATAGAACGTCAGGCAGGAATTTTTCTCATCTTGTGTGGAACCAACCGCAGGAGGTCACGTTGGTTAGCCAGACCGACTGGAGACAGTTGGCGGTGTATTAACAACCACAGGGATACTACTATGAAAAACCCAATTACAGCTATCGCACTGGCTGCGATCCTGACCACTTCAACTGCTGCTATTGCCGCGTCCGACGACTTCGCCAAGATCGATGCAAACGGCGACGGCATGGTCACCCTTGAAGAAGGCATGACAGTGCATTCGGACTGGACCAATGACGCGTTCAAGTCTCTCGACACGGACGGCAACGGCGCGCTGAGCGAAGATGAATATGCAGCCGCTGCATCCGAATCCGATGCTGCACCAGCTGCTACCACGACCGGTGCCATGGAAACCAAACCTGCTGCATCTGCGGGAACCGCAACCGAAATGGCTGCCGGCACAGTGCGCAAGGATGGCCCTGCCGCTTATCTCGACAAGGCCGGTGAGACCGACGTGATGGCATCAACCCTGATCGGCATGCGCGTATATGCCGTTGAAGCCGACATCGACGATACCAAGACCTATTCTGCCGACAGCCGCAAGG
>CAYRLR010000098.1:5515-8141 GCA_964424975.1 uncultured Anderseniella sp. | reverse complement strand
CAATTGGGCAATCCATCCGGGTGCAAGTGTTCGGGCTTCTTCCAGCGACGGTTGAAACCAGAACCAGGAAATCAGCGCAATGGCTACCAGGATGCTGTTCTCGGCGAGGCTGAACCAGCGGCTTGCCACCCAGCGCACCATGCGGCCCGGGTTCGGCGGCCATGTGAAGAATGGCGACGCCTGAATCGGTACGGGCGGTTTGTGCAACCATTCCCGGTCAAATGAGGCTGCAATTCTCTGGTTTGCGGTTTCGTCGGTCATGGGTAATTCACCGGTTAGCGGCCAGGGTTTATCGAACAGTTCAGCAGGTACTTGGGCTGCGTGCATCGTCTTTGCAGTCCAGCTTTGTCACTCGGGTTTCTCCACGCGGATTTTCCTTGTGAGACTTGCAAGTTAGCGCTGTTTGATCAAGTGCGGAACCGTTGCGAATCAAGCGATTCCGGGGTGGATCACCGGACGCAGGCCCCGGATATCACGGGCATTTTCCGTCATAATGGCGTCATGGCAGCAGCTGGAGTTGTTAACCTGAGTAAACGCGGTGCATCGTTTTATTGCAATTTTCTGCACTTAAGTAAGGTCGCGTTAACCATTTGTTAGTAATTTGGAAACCAAAATGGCACTCTCAGGGGAAATCAACCGGATTCAACATTATGCCTATCAAATTAACTGTGCCAGATTCTACAGAACTCAAGCCGCGCATTACCGTGTTTGGCGTTGGTGGCGCAGGGGGCAATGCGGTCAACAACATGATCGAGTCCAACCTTGAAGGGGTTGAGTTCGTGGTGGCCAACACGGACGCGCAGGCAATCCTGCAAAGTTCTGCAAGCCGGCGCATCCAGATGGGGACTGAATTGACGCAAGGCCTTGGTGCCGGGTCGCAACCGCAAATTGGAGCAGGTGCGGCTGAAGAGGCATTGCCGGAAATCCTGGATCATCTGGCCGGTGCCCACATGGTATTCATCACGGCCGGCATGGGCGGTGGTACCGGCACAGGCGCTGCGCCGGTTATTGCGCGCGCCGCCAAGGAGCAGGGCATCCTGACCGTCGGTGTTGTCACCAAGCCTTTCCATTTTGAAGGTCAGCGCCGCATGCTGACTGCGGATCGCGGCATCGAACAACTCACCCAGCACGTCGATACGCTTATTGTCATACCCAACCAGAACCTGTTCCGCGTTGCCAATGAAAAGACGACGTTTGCGGCCGCCTTCGCCATGGCGGACGAGGTGCTGTATTCCGGTGTTGCCTCGATTACCGAACTGATGACGCGGGACGGGCTGATCAATCTCGACTTCGCAGACGTTCGTGCCATCATGTCCGAAATGGGCAAGGCCATGATGGGAACCGGTGAAGCGTCCGGCGAGAAGCGCGCCATCGAAGCGGCTGAAGCCGCCATTTCCAATCCACTGCTCGACGACGTGTCAATGCGCGGTGCGCGTGGATTGCTGATCTCCATCTCCGGTGGCCCTGATCTTACCCTGTACGAAGTTGATGAGGCTGCAACCCGGATCCGCGAGGAAGTCGATCCTGAAGCCAACATTATCCTGGGCGCAACCTTCGATGAGAAGCTTGAAGGCACCATGCGGGTTTCTGTTGTTGCAACGGGCCTGGCAGAAGAGTTCCTGCAGGGTAGTGAGGACTCTGATGCAGATGATGGTGATGAACATACCGGCTACGGCTATGCCGCTCTGCAACCTGCCGCCAGACCTGCTGCGCCGGCCCCGGCGGTTGCCTCGCGACAGGTCGAGGACGACATAGATGAAGCCGCGCAAGTTGCTGCGGAATTGCAGGAAGCTGCGGAACCGGCACCTGCTCCAGTGCGGCCCATCATGGCTGAACCGGCTCCGGTTCGGCGTCCGCAAATGCCGACCCGTGAAGAATTCCCGCCAATTGCGCGCGAGCAAATGGCGGCGGCCCGGCCAGAAAAACTGCAACAGGTCGCCCAGGCCGCGCAGACGAAGCGCAGGGGCCTGCTGGAACGGCTGGCGAGCGTCGGACTGGGTGTGCGGCGCGAAGAGGAGCCTGCGCCGGCTCCGCAACCTGCCAAGCACGAACCACACATGCAACGTCCCCCGTCTGCACCACAGGCACAGGGCAATGTGCATCCGTTGCAGCCCGCAATCGATCCGTCCCTGGATGATGACCAGCTGGAAATACCCGCGTTCCTGCGCCGGCAATCCAACTGATTACCCGACGTTTCTGGTTTGACGATGACACAGAAGTGGGCTGGTCCGGATTAAGTCGGGCCAGCCATATTTCCGCCTGCTTGCTGCAGCATTCCACAGGTACAAGCAGACGAGCAAAGCTGGCCGTACCGGGCTTTTTGCTTTAGTCTTTATGGAAGACAGCCTGTACAATTCGATTCAGGCCGCAATTCAGCGGAGTAGAGCGTTGCCGTCAAAGTCCAAATTCACCACACTGTCAGTGTTTTGTGCAGCGGGAATTGTGCTGTCTGGCTGCGCAGGCGGCAATCTGAGCGACTACCTGCCCGGCGGTGATGACAGCGGTTCCAGTTCCTCGCAAGGCTTCAGCCTGTTTGGCAGCAGTGATGCGGTGGCACCCGATCTCGGCACAGATCCGAACGGTGAGCCGATTGCGCGCATGTACAATGCAGGCGTCAAGGATGTCC
>CAYRLR010000098.1:0-5505 GCA_964424975.1 uncultured Anderseniella sp. | reverse complement strand
CGCAACGAGGAGTTTCGTGCTGCGGTCAAGAAGTTCACCGAGGTTGAACGCCAGCATCCGTATTCCAAGTGGGCCACCAAGGCCATCCTGATGCAGGCCTATTCCCAGTACCGGCGCAGTGCCCACCCGGAATCGATTGCAGCAGCCCAGCGCTTTATCCAGTTGCATCCCGGGCATCAGGACGCTGCCTACGCGCAATATCTTATCGCCCTCAACCACTATGAGCAGATCAATGATGTTCGCCGCGATCCGACGGCAGCGCGCAAGTCGCTGGCAGAGCTTGAAGAAGTTGCACGGCGCTATCCCAATACGTCTTATGCGCAGGATGCTGCCGGCAAGGCGTCTTTGGCGCGTGACATTCTGGCCGGCAAGGAAATGGAAATCGGCAGGCATTACCAGCGCAAGAAATCGTTTCTTGCTGCCATCAACCGATACAAGACCGTGGTTCAGAAATACCAGACCTCAACCCATACGCCCGAGGCCTTGTATCGGCTGACGGAGAACTATCTGCAACTGGGCATCCGTTCGGAGGCGCAGACCGCTGCTGCGGTACTGGGGCACAATTTCCCCAACTCCAAATGGTACAAGGATGCCTATTCGCTGCTGCAGGGCGGTGGCTTGAGCCCGGTTGCCGACTCAGGCTCCTGGCTGTCGGGAATATTCGGTTCTTAAGGGCGGTTTGAATGGCCCGGCTCTGGCCGGCGCTGCAAGTCAAACGTGATCATGGCCATTGCTGCCAATATCCTGCAGCCGTTTTGTGAGGCTCAGCCGGTCAATACTCGTCATCGGTAAATTGACAAAGGCCGTGATACGGTTGTTCAACAGTCGATAGGTTTCGGCAAACGCTGCTGCAATCTCTGCCTCTGATCCTTCAAGTGCTGCCGGGTCAGGAATGCCCCAATGGGCGGTCATCGGCTGACCGGGCCATACCGGGCAGACCTCGTTTGCTGCATTGTCGCAAACCGTGAAAACGAAATCCAGCGCCGGAGCGCCGGGTTCGGCAAATTCTTCCCAGCTTTTTGACCTGAACTGACTGGTGTCATACTTCAGTGTCTCGAGCAGCCGCAGGGCCTGCGGGTGCGGCTCGCCCCTGGGTTGCGAGCCGGCCGAGTATGAATTGAAGCGTCCTTTGCCAAGGCGGCCGAGAATCGCTTCTGCCAGAATTGAACGTGCTGAGTTGCCGGTGCAAAGGAACAACGCATTGAATGTTTTCTCGACCATGACTGTGCCTCCTGTGTCGGAATGTTTCTGCGTTACGTCCACTATATGACAAACGGGTGACAGCGGACCCCTCGACACGGGTCATGAAAACACCTGACAGTGACCGCCGGCGAGTTGACCGTGGCGGCTACATCAGGTTTCTTGAGTCAACGGACTGGCATTTGATGCCATCAAGGACCGTAGAGACCGGCGCACAGTAAGGGACGGATATGGAATTTGTTGAACGTATTGTGGCCTCGGCGCTGTCGCTGCTGGCAACCATGTTTGTGGTTGCCGTCGGATTATTCGTCCTGGCGATAATTTTCATGTTTATTGCAGATGTCACCCAGCACCGGGACGCGATTCGGCGCAACTATCCGGTGATCGGCCGCTTCAGGGGGTTGTTTTCCACGCTGGGTGAGTTTTTCCGGCAGTACTTTTTTGCCCAGGATCGCGAAGAGATGCCGTTCAACCGGGCGCAACGCGAATGGGCCTATAAATCGTCCGAGGGTGTCGACAATACAGTTGCTTTCGGTTCAACCCAGAACATTTCCGTTGTCGGCACGCCGCTGTTTGCCAACGAGATTTACGGTCTGCTGGACGAGGAAGTCTCGGACCCGCCGGCTCTCACCATCGGACAGGGTGCGCGCCACCCCTATCACGCCAGGTCGTTGATCAATATTTCCGGGATGAGCTATGGGGCGCTTTCGGCACCTGCCGTGAAAGCCCTGTCGAAAGGAGCCAAACTGGCCGGCTGCTGGCTTAACACGGGCGAAGGCGGATTGTCTGAACATCACCTGTCCGGCGGTTGCGACATCATTTTTCAGATCGGCACTGCGAAATACGGGGTGCGCGACGAATACGGCAATTTTTCGGAAGACAAGCTGAAGAAAATCACCGGCCTGCCGCAGGTGAAGATGGTGGAGATCAAGCTCAGCCAGGGGGCGAAACCGGGCAAGGGCGGGCTGTTGCCGGCAGCCAAGGTGACCGAGGAGATTGCCCGGACCAGAGGTATTCCGGTTGGTGAAGCATCCATTTCGCCGAACCGGCATACTGAAATTGCCAACAATGTCGAACTGCTCGATTTCATTGCTCGTGTGCGTGACCTGTCCGGCCTGCCGACCGGCTTCAAAACCGCGATGGGGGACGTGGAGTGGCTTGAAGACCTGTGCAGCCTCATCACCATGCGCGGAACTGATTCGGCCCCTGATTTCATCACCATTGATTCAGGTGACGGCGGTACGGGCGCAGCCCCCATGCCACTGATTGACAATACTGCCCTGACCGTTCGCGAAGCTTTGCCGATGGTGGTGGATGTGCTGGACAAGCATGACCTCAAAGATCGCATCCGGGTTATTTGCGCAGGCAAACTGATCACGCCTGCCGAGGTTGCCTGGGCCTATTGCGCCGGCGCGGATTTCGTCAATACAGCACGCGGCTTCATGTTTGCACTCGGGTGCATCCAGTCGCTCAATTGCAACAAGAACACCTGTCCAACCGGCATCACGACCCATCAACCCCACTTGCAGCACGGGCTTGACCCGGCAGACAAGGCGGTCCGGGTGAAAAACTACGTCGACAGAATTCACTATGGCACCGGCCTGATAGCGCATGCCTGCGGTGTACCGCATGTGAGGGCGCTGGAGCGCCGGCACGTGCGGCTTGTCCAGGCAGATGGCAAATCCCGTGCGCTGAGCGAAATCTATCCACCGGCAGGAAAATCCAGGGCGGCCTGATACTGAACTGATCGCGGAACGGAGATGCAAGAATGCGTGGACTGAAGGGAAAGGTCGTCATCGTCACCGGCGGTGGCAGTGGTATTGGCCGGGCCGTGTGCCAGCGGTTCGCGGATGATGGAGCACAGGTCGCACTATTCGATATCAACGCTGGAGGTGCAGCCGAGAGGGTCGCGATGATATCGCAGGCCGGCGGCAGTGCGCGCGACTATGTGACCGACATCTCCGATTACGATGCGGTGGAAGCGGCTGTCGCGGCGGTCGAGACGGACATCGGCCCGGTTGATGTACTGGTCAACAATGCCGGCTGGGACGAAGCCATGCCGTTTCTGGCCACCGACCCGGTTTTGTGGCGCAAGATAATCGACATCAACCTTTATGGCCCGCTCAACCTGCACCACACCGTGGTATCACGCATGGCACAGCGCCAGACAGGCAAGGTTATCAACGTCGCCTCTGATGCCGGGCGCGTCGGTTCATCCGGCGAGGCGGTGTATTCGGCCTGCAAGGGCGGCATTATCGCGTTTTCCAAGACACTGGCGCGCGAGCTTGCCCGCAAGAATATCCAGATCAATACGGTCTGTCCCGGTCCTACCGACACGCCGCTGTTTGCCGGTTTCGCCGGTGACGGCGAGCAGGGCAGGAAACTGATTGACGGGCTGACCCGCGCCATCCCCATGCGCCGTCTCGGCCAACCGGCAGACTATCCCGGTATCATCGCTTTTCTTGCCAGTGAGGATGCAAATTATATCACCGGCCAGACCATCAGTGTCTCAGGTGGGCTGACCATGCATGGATGATGCTATTCCTCTCGCCCGATTCTATAAAAATGCGCTATAAACAGCGCCGACCATGCTCACACACCTTGCCATACGCGACATTGTCCTGATCGAGAAGCTGGACCTCAACCTTGCCGAAGGCCTTGGCGTGCTGACCGGCGAGACCGGTGCGGGCAAGTCGATCCTGCTGGATTCTCTGGGCCTGGCGCTTGGCGCGCGCGGAGATGCATCCCTGGTGCGCACGGGATGTGACAAGGGCAGTGTTACCGCCGGTTTCCATCCACCTGCCGACCACGCGGCCTACAAGCTGCTGGCCGGCGCCGAAATCGAGGCAGGCGAAGATGGCATCGTCATTCGCCGTATCCAGGGCGCAGACGGCAAGTCGCGGGTGTTCATCAACGACCAGCCTTCGAGCGTCAATCTGCTGCGACGCCTGGGAGCACTGCTTGCAGAAATCCATGGCCAGCATGATGATCGCGCCCTGATGGATGTCGCATTCCATCGGACAGCTCTGGATGCCTATGGTGAGCACGAGCCGAAATTGCGGCAGGTTGAGAGCGCCTGGGTGGCATTGAGTGCCGCGCGTGATGCCTATGATGCGCATCAGGCCCGGCTTGACCGGGCCGAGACCGAGCGGGCGTTTCTGGAACATGCCCTGAAAGAAATGCGTGAGCTTGACCCGCAACCCGGTGAAGAGGCTTCCCTGGCGGACAAGCGCCAGCTGATGATGAATGCTGAGGAGTTCTCCTCGGTGGTCAACGAGGCGCAAAAAGCTGTTTCCAACGGGGATACGGTTGCCGCACTCAACACAGCACTGCGCAAGCTGGAACGGCGGCGCGAGCAGGCCAGGGGCGGGCTGGATGCGGTGTGTGCAGCACTGGAGCGTGCCGTGATCGAGATGAACGAAGCGCAAAACCAGCTGGATGCGGCGGCCCGCGAATTTGTCCTCAACCCGGCTGAGCTTGAAAAGGCTGAAGAGAGGTTGTTTGCGCTGCGTGCTCTGGCGCGAAAACACAAGGTGCAGGTGGATGATCTTGCTGCCCTGATGGAGCGTTTTGAAACCGATCTGCAATCCATTGATGATGGCGGCGTCATGCTTGGCAAGCTCAGGCAGGCCCGCGATGAAGCCCAGGCTGCCTATGACGGCCTGGCTCGCAAACTGTCGGACGCGCGTATGAAGGCTGCGGTGAAACTGGACAAGGAAATCCTGTCTGAACTGGCGCCCCTGCGCCTCGAAAAGGCACGCTTTGAAACCCGGGTCGAAACAGATGAAGCGCGCGCCGGGCCGCATGGCATTGACCGGGTGGAGTTCCTGATTGCCGCAAACCCGGGCACACCGCTTGCGCCCATCGTCAAGGCGGCATCCGGTGGCGAGCTGTCGCGGTTCCTGCTGGCCCTCAAGGTTGTACTGGCCGCGCGTGCCTCAGCGCCGACGCTGGTTTTTGACGAGATAGACACCGGTGTCGGCGGCGCTGTTGCAGATGCAATCGGTCAGCGCCTGTCACGCATGTCGAAGGGGTTGCAGGTGTTGGCGGTGACCCACAGTCCGCAGGTGGCATCGCGAGCCGATGCGCATATGCTGATTTCCAAGATGGAAGAAGCCGGAGCAAGCGAGGGCAGGCGCATGATCACCCGGGTGACGCCGCTGACCGGCGAGGGCCGCCGCGAGGAAATAGCACGCATGTTGTCCGGTGCCGAGGTTACCTCCGAGGCCCGCGCCCAGGCTGACCGGCTGCTGTCGGCTACAGGTTAATCGATGAGCAAGGACAAACCTGTTGCGGCGTTGACTC
>CAYRLR010000097.1:0-8166 GCA_964424975.1 uncultured Anderseniella sp. | reverse complement strand
CCTTCAGGCATCAGGCTCGTGGCAAGCATGACCATGTTGATATTTTCATGGCCCAGCCAACCCCGTGAACGCCGGTTCTCCGGGTGCAGCCAGAATTCTTCTATCGAATGTGCCACCGGCAGGACGCGCCCCAGATCTTCGAGCATTTGTTCCACATGGCAATTCAGGTTGTGTCCGGTTGACGAGGATGCCAGGTCTCGCATCATGGGTACCGCGTGCAGACCGATGGCCAAGCCCAACTCCCGGAAAGCCAGCCGCTGAACCGCCGCTTCCTCCAGCACACCGCTGGTCAGGACGTGATTGATGCCGCGCAAAGATGCATCGAGAAGTGATGTGACTGTCGTCTTGACAAACTCGCGGTCTGGACCAGCGGGCAGTTGCATCAGGCGGCTGGCATCAAACAGCAAACCACCAATCCCGAGGATATCGCCGGTTACCCAGTTGCTACCCTCGCAAACGCCCTGCAGACCATGGCGTTCGGTCGAAAGATCGCAGGCCGGATAGTCTCTGTCCTCCTTCGACCATAGCCGGTCTATTTCCAGAAACGTGACATACCCATCAAGTGGATCGTGATGTCCCATGCTGGACACCACCGGGTAAGCCAGGTCCACACTCATTTTCCAGTATAGCCCGGCGAGGCATCCGACAGCACTTCGACGGGAAAACTCCCGATACGCCACTTTGCCCAATTCACACGCCCACCCGACATAGGTTTTATCCCCTGTAACCTTGCTGACCTGACGCAATGCATGCATCCACTTGGTCAGGTAGTGAAAATACTGGCCATCCCTGTCCCATTCGACATCTGCATCTTCAGGTTCATATGGTTTTTTGTCCGGCAGCAACTTGCCAATCCGCAAGCCACCGGCAGTCGGGTGACGGTATCCTTCATCTTCATCAAGTCCACTGATCCATCCGACCCGATCGTCATCCTCACGATGCCTGCCCAGGGTTTCATGAACCTGTTTGACCAGATCGAGAGCCAGTTGAAGGTACCTGTCTTCACCCGTCCGGCGATACACCGCCAGAAAGTTGCAGACCGCATAAGCGTCGGTCCAGAGATAGCGCACCGGATGACTGTTGCGTGGTGTCAGCCCGGACACCTGCGCAAAACGCAGCATCGTGTCGCGGGCAATCTTGTCTGTGTCAGTCGCTGCCATTTGATCACTCCTTTGCCAAGAGTATCGCAGAAAACAGCTGGTCACCTTTTGATTTCGATTAAGCAAATACGGCTTTCAATCAGTGTATTTCCGGCAATTCGCTGATCAGTTGACGCACCATGTCAACCGGCACCCCCAGATTGGAGCCTCCGAACTCGGGTAGTATGGCGGTATTGACAGCTACCACTTCACCGTTTCTGTCGAGAACCGGTCCGCCACTGCCGCCGCGCGTCGTTTCTGCATCATATGCGATGGTCTCGGTCGACGCCTGCCCTACAATGCCGCGACTTGCCAACGGCACAATGCGCCCTGCATCAGCAAGCCGGGCCGCAATACCCCAGAAATCAAGCTGCTTCACAAGTTGAAGCTGTTTGATGAAGTCTTCACCGGCTTGCGCCAGCAGGGAGCGCATGCCCGTCGGATATCCCATGACAATTACCTCATCGCCTGGAACCGGTACTGTTCCGGCCAATCGCAGGCCGTGGGGATACTCTTTAAGACTCTCGAAACGCAATATTGCAATATCTGCCTGTGTACTGGCCCGCATCAATTCCACGGTTTCTGCGCGTGCGCTGCCTGGCAGATAAGCAAGCAACTTGATCATTACCGGTTCGAGTTCCTGACCGGCAAACTGACCTACATTGCTATCGTGCTCCCAGGGCACACCCAGATGCCGGTTGGTAATCAGGAGGCCGTTGTCGGCCAACACAAACCCGCTGCCGACAAACTGGCGCTCGGCGACCGGGCCATCACCATCAAGTGACAACAGCGGCATACCATTGGGAAGCACCATCGGTCTGCCGTCCTGACCCACGACCTGACGCAACATGCTCCCGGTCACTTTGTGCCGAAAACCATAGGCGCCCTGCAGAAACACAATAGACGCCCTGGACCGGGCTATGATCCTCGCACTGGCGGTTGAGAGGCGTTCAAGCTCTGACAGGCGCTCAGCGGTTGTAACCAGACCCTTCCCCAGTTCACGGCGCAGGCTCTCCAGGTCATCCGGTGTCAACGCTTGTTCTGTGGTGCGCGCGAGCGTCCTGGAGAAACTTTCAACCTGGGCGGCACCGGCATCGATCTGTTCATGCAGCAGCGTGTTGATGCGGCTTTGCTGATAGGCCACAGCAGCCAGCATGACCAGCGCGGCAATCACGCCCATCCGGAACAAGATAGTGGTTTCGCGAACCAGCCGCCTCAAAATCTGACCCGTCGCATTGAAAACGCGCGAGACCAAAGGCCGTTGGCTGGAACGGACATAGGCCACGGCATCACTTACCACCTCCATGATGGTTGCGTGCGGCGACTGGCCATCGCGGTAAAGCAGATATCGCGACATCGGTCCCGTCTCGCAGAACTCGATCATGTCGTGATGCTTGAGCCGGATTGAACGAACAGACCGACCGTTTACCCATATTGGATCGTCCCCGGTTGTTTCAATTTCAAAACTATCACCTGATCGCCGAAGACGTGCAATCAGGCCGCTGTCATTCGCTGCAACCGGTCCGGGAACCACATGAATGATCCGGCTCGGGCTCAAAGTGATGCTGATGTCTTTTTCCGCTATCCAGGTAGTCGTCCCCCGCATCGGCCCGGTGAGGTGCTCCAGCGCTGCCACCGGCGGTGGCTCCGAGTTGGAAACAGGCGAATTTTGCGATGCTTCTGCTTTCATGGAAGACCTAGACATTCCTGGCCTTCAGGTAAGCAACGCAATCGTCGAGACCCGCAAGTTGTGGATAATCCGCTTCTGGAATCTGAGCGCCCGAAGCTTGATGAAGTCCAATGATGAAATTAAGAAAATCCATGGAATCAAACTCAAACTGTTCTCGAAACGGTGTTTTGGCGTCCACGGTTTCACCCTCGAGATCCGGCGCGACATCAAACAGCACTCGTTTCACCATGTCACTCAATTCCAGGTCGTTCATGACACCTCCGGTGTTGCCAGATGCTTTTCCAGCCGCGACAGGAACCGCGCTGCGCTTCGACCATCACTGACACGGTGATCGCCAGCAACTGTTATCGACATGATCTGGCGAATCAGAACCTCACCGTCCTTCACCCATGGCCTGGTGGCAATTTTCCCGCATCCGATAATGGCAACCTGTGGCGGATAGATTATCGGCATCAACGTGTCTGCCGTATTCTCCCCCAGATTGGAGAAGGTAACGCTCGCACCGGACAATTCGGAACTTCTGAGCCTGCCACTGCGGACCCTGCCGACAAGATCCGTCAGCGATACCCGCAATTCATCGAGACTCTTGCCGTCAATATCTCGAATTGCCGGCGCAATCAGTCCGCCCCCGCGCATCGCAATGGCGATTCCGGCATGTACGGACTCGGACGGCGAAAACTCGCCGGCCTCGTACTGGCCATTCAATTCCGGCGTTTCCAGTAATGTGCGGGCCAGAATGGCAAACAGCGGAACCGCATAAAGCAGACGGTCTGCAACCGACCGTTCGGCGTTTTCTCTAGCCAGCCAATCCATGAGTGCTGTCACATCGATATCGGAACTGACATAGTAATGTGGAATTTCGCGCTTTGAGCGCGCCATGGCGGCAGCGATTGCCTTGCGCATTTCCTTCAGGTCAGTCCGGCCGGTGGGGCCAGCGGGCGGAGCCGTTGTTTCGGCGAGCGCGCGCACCTGTTGCAGCCCCACCACACCGGTGCCGTCCGGCACAATACGGCTGATATCCACACCTGACTCTTGCGCCAGCCTGCGCGCCGCCGGCGTCACCTTGCGTCCAGACGCCAACGGCTCCTGCGATACCCTGGCATCTGCAACGGGAGCAGCAGGTGCAGTTTTGCCGGTTGGTGCGACCGACGGTTCACCACCTTCCAATATGGCAATAATCTCGCCGACCGGAACACGGTCACCTGGACCGGCGAGACAGTCGCGGAGAATACCATCGCTAAAAACCTCGATCTCGATCGCGCCCTTCTGGGTCTCCACAACAGCCATTATGTCGCCCTTGTGAATGCGATCTCCTGGCTGTTTGAGCCACTCGACAAGGGTGCCCTCCTCCATGTCTGCGCCCAACGATGGCATTTTGAACTCGATCATTTTCGCAACGTCTTCCGTACCGCCGCGATAATGCCGTCGACTTGTGGGGTTGCCGCCATTTCGAGATGGCTCGGATAGGGTATCGGCACCTCAACACTGCACACCCGTTCTACCGGGGCATCAAGCGAGTAAAATGCCTGTTCCTGAATCCGCGCCGAGATCTCGCCCGCCAGACTACCGGATCGCCAGCCCTCATCAACAATCACAGCGCGTGTCGTCTTGTTCACCGAACTCATGATGGTTGCATCGTCAAGCGGCCGAAGCGACCTGAGGTCAATGACTTCACAGTCAATGCCTTCTGCGGAAAGTCGCTGTGCAGCGTCGAGGGTTTTCTTCAAGCTGCCTGAATAGGTGATCAACGACACATCCTTGCCGGGCCTTCTGATGGCTGCCTTGTCCAGGTCACACGACATATCCCCTTCAGCGGCAACTTCGCCTTCATCATTGTACAAAGTGGCGTGCTCAAACATGATCACAGGGTCCGGGTCCTGCAGTGCGGTCCACAACATGCCGCGAGCATCGGCCACGGTTGCGGGCGCAACAACCCGAAGACCCGGTACATGGGCAAACCAGCACTCCAGACTGTGCGAATGCTGGGCGGCCAGTTGGCGGCCGGCACCGGTCGCCATGCGTATGACGACGGGTACGGAGAATTGACCGCCCGACATATGCCTCAAGGTTGCCGCCGTATTAACGATCTGGTCAAGCGCAAGAAGGCTGAAGTTGACTGTCATGATCTCGACAATGGGCCGCATGCCCCCCAGCGCAGCACCGATTCCGGCACCTGTGAAACCGGATTCCGACAATGGTGTATCGCGAATGCGTTCCTCACCAAATTCCTCGATCAGCCCCTTGGAACATGCATAAGCGCCACCATAGTGACCGACATCTTCACCCATCAGGAAGACACGGTCGTCGCGTTGCATCGCCTCGCGCAACGCCTCCCGGATGGCTTCGCGGTATGTGAGCGTGCGGGTAGCCGTCATGACAGTGCCCCATCTTGCGCGGTGGGTGTCATGACATCCCGTGCCAGATCCTCCACCGGTTCCCATGGTGCCCGCTCAGCGAAGCTGACGGCATCGTCAATTATCTGCTCCACATCCTGCTCGATGCTGTCTATATCTTTCTGCCGGATCATCCCGCTCTCGACAAGCCAGTCGGTAAATCGCACTACCGGCCCGATTTTCTTCCATTTCTCGACCTCGGCCTTGTCCCGATACAGTTCTGCATCGAACATCGAGTGTGCCCGGAAACGGTATGTCTTGTTCTCCAGGAACCTTGGCCCATTGCCGGCACGAATTGCAGCCACGGCGCGCCGCGCCGCTGATTCCACGTCGACCACATTCATGCCGTCCACATCCTCCGATGCAATCGAATAGGCTTCGGCGTGCCGCGAGATATCCGGATTGGATTCCGAGCGTTCCAGCGCAGTGCCCATCGCATAGCCGTTGTTCTCACAGATGAAGAGTACCGGCAGGTTCCAGAGTGCGGCCAGATTGAGAGATTCGTGAAACTCACCCTCGGCAGCAGCACCTTCGCCAAAGAAACAACAAGTGACTCGAGATTTCCCCTGCATCTTGTCCGCAAGAGCCAGTCCAACGGCAAGCGGAAGGCCTCCGCCGACGATGGCATTACCGCCATAGAAGCGGTGATCTGCGTCAAAGATATGCATCGATCCACCGCGCCCGCGACTGGAACCGCTCGCCTTGCCATACATCTCGGCCATGATCTCGTTGGGCGGCAGACCGCGTGAGAGTGCATGCCCGTGCTCCCGGTAAGTTGCCACGATGGCGTCATCGGGGCCAAGTGCCTGCATGACGCCGACGGCATTTGCCTCTTCGCCGATATACAGATGCAGAAACCCGCGGATTTTCCCCGCGCTGTAGAGTTCAGCGCATTTCTCCTCGAATCTCCTGATCAGAATCATCTGTTTCAACAGTTCAAGGGCATGCTCTCGAACCAGGTGAACTCTCGTATCCGTGTCCTCTGCCATCAGCTGCTCTCCAGTGTTGAGGTATCGCCTTCCGGCAGTCCAAGCTCGCGTGCCTTCAACAATCGGCGCATGATCTTGCCGCTACGGGTTTTTGGCAGACCGTCGCGAAATTCGACCTGTCTCGGGGCCACCGCCGGTCCAAGCTTCTTGCGCGCAGCTCCGATGATCGCCTTGCGCAAGGTATCATCCGGCTCGAAGCCCGGGTTAAGGGTCACATAGGCCTTCACCACTTCGCCGGCGGTCTCGTCCGGCAGGCCGATAACCGCTGCCTCGGCAACAGCCGGGTGGGCAATGAGAGCGCTTTCCACTTCGAACGGCCCGATCAGATGTCCCGAACTCTTGATCAGATCATCAGCCCGACCAACAAACCAGTAATACCCGTCCGCATCCCTGGACACCAGATCGCCACTCAGATACCAGCCACCGGCAAAACATTTCCTGTAGCGCTCTTCCTCATTGAGATAGCCACGCATCATGGATGGCCACCCCGGCCTCAATGCCAGTTCACCCAATGCACCGGGCGCGGTCAACTCGACGACCTGATCACCCTGGCGCTCGACGATGCCGGCCGTGATGCCGGGCAACGGTTTGCCCATTGATCCCGGTTTGACATCCATCGAAGCAAAATTCGCAATCATGATGCCTCCGGTTTCGGTCTGCCACCAGTTGTCGTGGAACGGAGTGGGAAATGTTTTTCCGCTCCACACGACGGCCTCGGGATTGAGCGGTTCTCCTACGCTTGACAAGAAGCGCAAGCTTGAAAGGTCATGCGTGCCCACTTGCTCAGCACCCGACCTCATCAGCATTCGTACGGCAGTAGGCGCCGTGTACCAGACGCTGACCTGATGTTGCTCAAGAATGCGATACCAGCGCTCAACTTCAAAATCGGCTTCATCGACAATCATCGTAACGCCGTTCACCAATGGTGAAATGATCCCGTAGGATGTTCCGGTCACCCAGCCGGGATCCGCCGTGCACCAATAGATGTCACCTGGACGCAGATCCAGGGCGAACCGGCCAGTGATGCCGTGGGCGACCACCGCCTCATGGACATGGATTGCCCCTTTCGGACGCCCGGTCGTGCCACTGGTAAAGTGCAGCAGCGCCATGTCTTCCGGCTTGGTGTGGACTGTTTCAAATTCGGGTGAGGCAGTCGCCATGGCAGTGTTCAGACTGACCGTGCCATCAGGCAAATCACCGATATCATCATCGGTCAGAAACACCTGCTTCAGGCTGGGCAGTTCGTGACGCCATGGCTCGACCTTCCGGCGATACAGCTGCAGTGTGGTTACGAGCGCTGTCGCCTCGCCGATCTCCATCCTTGAGCGCACCGGATCAGGACCAAAAGCAGCGAAAAGGGGTGAATAGACACTACCGTTCTTCAGGGTCCCCAGTGCGGCAATGTAGAGCTGTGGAATGCGCCCCAGTAAAGAGAACACACGATCACCCCGGCCGATCTGACTTGCCTTGAGCACATTGGCAAATTTTGCAGTCTCCCGCTTCAGGTCCGCATATGTGAACTCCTGAATATCGTCATTGCGTCCAATCCAGCGCAACGCAGTGACCTCACCATTGCGGTTGTCCACATGGCGGTCGACCGCCTCATGACATATGTTCAGGCCACCATCCGGCAGATAGTCGAGCAAAGCCCGCGCGTCATCCCAGGAAAACGCCTGGTAAACCTGGTCATAGTCACCAAGCTCTGTCCCCGCCCGCGTTTCGGCAGTCTTAGTGAACGTTGGCCAGGTAACGGACATGGATTGCCTTCCTTCGGTATTTCAGCCTCTTGTTTGATGTCGGGACGCGCGATTCAACACTCGACCCGGTGGCTATGCAGCCAGATCGATCGGTGTTCCAATACCGCTGTTCAGCGCCTTGTTGTAAACCAGCCAACTCGCCGCGAGGTCTTCGAAAGGCAACCCGACCATGCCGTAAATGGTAATATCGTCAGGGGT
>CAYRLR010000096.1:2470-8175 GCA_964424975.1 uncultured Anderseniella sp. | reverse complement strand
ACGCCCATCGAACCGGTGGCCGACAACGCCCTGCTCGAGTACGCCCGCGCGCACGTCAAGGCTGCGTGAGAGCATGCCCACAAGGGCGCACTTCATGCCTCCGAGTGGAATTCATCAAAGGAACCACTGATGTGGATCCTTGGGACAGGCCCAAGGATGACATGTGATGGTGGGGTTCGATTCTCCACAATTGTCATCCTCGGGCTTGTCCCGAGGATCCAATGCCGGTGCGGACGATGTGCCGGTTGATGGATGGATTGCCCGGCTTCGCGGGAATGGCGGGCAACAAAAAACTGGTGGCGCCGCCTTCACTCCAGCAGATGCTGCACCAGAATGCGGGCAAAGCCTGGCATGCGGTGATGCACGTGGAAGGCGGCGCGGCGGAACACGACTATGTCGTCCAGTTCGGGTTCGTCCTGCATCTCGATGTGACGCGTCATGCGCGCTTTCAGATCGCGTGACGGGGCATCGAAGTCGAACAGCGCACATACCGCACTCATGCCGGCGTTTTCAATCAGCAAATAACCCGGTTGCCTGACGGCGTCTTCGGTGGACAAACCGGCTTCCTCCAGCAATTCGCGCTGCATGGAACCCTCAATGTCAAGCCTGCCGTCCCTGATGTCTTCCAGGTCAGGTGTTCCAGCCATCGGATATACCCTGCCGCCGGTGGCGGTGCCCGGTGCCATGCGCCCGAACAGCAGGTGGCCATCGCGTGAACGAACCACCGCACAGCCGAACACGTTGCGCACCCCGGAGTCTGCCGGCAGGCCCTTGTCCTTGCAGTACAGGAAAGACGCAAAGTCGGTCTTGTAAACCTCGCCCCGAAGGCAGCCATCTGACAACTGATGCTGCCCCATGACCAATACCTGGCCATTGAACATGGCAGGCTTGTCGACAATCGCCTTGTTCCAGAACCGCTTGACGGCAGACGCATTGTCTTCGGCCCAGCCCCACGCAGCCTCGGTGACAGTAAGCTCGCACGATTGAATTGCCACAACCTCGCTGTCCGGGTCTGCCCTGCGCCCGGCTACAGCCATTTGCGCAGGCGCGGCAACATCCGCCCCGGTATCGAGCCGGAAGGTGCCTGCCCGATCACGCAGCACCCCATCGCACTGTAGAACTCAACCGCAGCAGGATCAGCATCCAGTTCTATCGCCCTGGCCGTCATGGCAACCGCCCTTTTTTCCATCTCCGTCCACAATGTCCGCCCGATTCCGGCGCGCTTGACATCAGGATCGACGTACAAGGCATAGACCTCGAGCACGTCATTTTCCAGCCGGATATCGAAGAAACCAACAGGCTTGCCGCGAGCTTCAGCAATCCAGACGTCGCCCGCTGCCATGGTTTCAGGTGTTACGGCAAGCTCATCACGGCATGCCGCCATGAACCCCGCGTCATAGCCATTGGATGCCTTGGAGCGAAACGACAGCTCACTGAGCCCGTCTGCATCCCGCGCTACTGCCCTTCGCAGGACAGTCTTCATTTTGCAACAGGCATGGCGCCGCGCAGCAAGCGGCCGAGGCGCATCATGCCCTGCTCGATCAGTTCATTGGACATGCAGGAATAGCTCAGTCGCATCGTGTTCGCGTTGCTGCCATCGGCAAAGAACGGGCGTCCGGGCACGAAAGCCACCTTCTCCGTTTCGAGGGACTTGCTGAGCAGGTCGGCGGCATCCATGCCTTCAGGAAGCGTAACCCAGATGAACATGCCCCCTTCAGGCTTCGTCCACGTCACCCCGTCGGGCATGTGTTTCGACAAGCCCGCCAGCATGCAGTCGCGGCGTTCGCGATAGACCGCATTGGCCTTGGCCACCTGGCCATCGAAGCAGGTCCGGGCAACCTCGTTGGTGGCCATCTGGTTGATACTTGCCGAATGCAGGTCTGCGGCCTGTTTCATCATCACCAGCCGGTCAATGATGTCGCAGCGCGCACACACCCAGCCAACCCTCAAGCCGGGCGACAGCGTCTTGGAAAACGTGCCGCAATAGATGGTGCGGGCCGCGTTGATGGTTGCGCAACGCTCAAGCTCCAGTGCCAGAATCGGTGGAACCGGCTCGCCGTCATATCTCATTGCCTGGTAGGCACCGTCTTCGATGACGGCGATATCGAGCTCATACGCCAGATCAAGCATCCGGTTGCGTTGCGCCAGCGTCAGCGTCTCGCCGGTCGGATTGACGAAATCGGACGACAGGTAGGCAAACTTGACTTCGCCACCGGCAGCTTCAGCGGCCGCCGCATAATCACTGGCCGGCTTGTTGCTCATCAGCGACAGGCGGTCATAGTTGGGCTCGTACGGATTGAAGGCCAGCAGTGCGCCCATATAGGCAGGCCATGTGACCAGGGCGGTGTCGCCCGGGTCCAGGAACAGCTTGCCGAGATAGTCGAGCGCCTGCTGCGAGCCCGACACCAGAACGATGTTTTCAAGCTCACACGTCACGCCAATCCGCGCCATGTACCCGACCAGCCACTCGCGCAACGGTCCATAGCCTTCGCTCGGCGCATATTGCAGGGCAGCCTGGCGCTGCGGCCCGGACATGATCGCATCAAATGCGCTGCGGAACGCTTGCGTGGGAAACAGGTCTGGATCGGGAATGCCGCCGGCAAACGATATGATGTCCGGACGCCCCATCAGCTTCAGCAGTTCGCGAATTTCAGACGCATGCATGCGCGAGGTGCGCGACGCCAGCTTCAACGTGTCAGTCATATCAACCTCCGGTGACATCAAACGGGGCGGATGCTGCGCTCATGGCAAATTTATGTCAATAATGCTGACCTATAATTGCAGCATGACACCCCTGCGGAAACGACACGTGTGCCGGAATGTTCCCGGTATCACCGGTGGACTTTTTACCCGAGCTATGAATATCTCGCGCCGTTGCCTTTACATGACGCCAGAAAGCCCATCCATGAAAACACGCATCACAGAGCTTTTCGGCATTGACCACCCGATCATCCAGGGCGGCATGCACTATGTCGGTTTTGCCGAACTGGCCGCCGCCGTGTCAAACGCAGGCGGCCTCGGCACCATCACCGGCCTCACCCAGAAATCACCCGCAGATCTCGCCAACGAGATCGCCAGGTGCAAGGACATGACCGACAGGCCGTTTGCAGTGAACCTGACATTTCTGCCGACGGTCACCTCGCCGGACTATCCGGGTTATGTGAAATCCATCATCGAAGGCGGCGTGAAAGTGGTCGAGACCGCAGGCCGCAATCCGGTCCAGGTGATGCCTGCCCTGAAGGATGCCGGCATCAAGGTGATCCACAAATGCACCTCGGTCCGCCATTCGCTGAAGGCCCAGGAAATCGGCTGCGACGCGGTATCCGTCGATGGCTTCGAATGCGGCGGGCACCCCGGCGAAGACGACATTCCCAACATGATACTGTTGCCGCGGGCAGCCGATGAGCTCGATATCCCGTTCGTGTCCTCGGGCGGTCAGGCCGATGCTCGCTCGCTGGTGGCATCGCTGGCCATGGGCGCGGATGGCATGAACATGGGCACCCGCTTCATGTGTACCACCGAGGCGCCGATCCACCACAACGTCAAGGCGGCAATCGTTGCAGCATCGGAACTCGACACCCGCCTGATCATGCGTGCGCTGCGCAACACCGAGCGCGTGTTGACCAACCCGGCGGTCGAGCGTGTTCTGTCTGTGGAGAAGGACAAGGGCGAACAACTCAGGTTCGAGGATATTGTGGCCGATGTCGCGGGCGTTTATCCCAAGGTGATGATCGACGGCAACATGGAGGCAGGTGCCTGGTCGTGCGGCATGGTTGCCGGCCTGATCAATGATATCCCGACCTGCAAGGAACTGATCGATCGCATCATGGCGCAAGCCGATGAGATCATCCGCGCAAGGCTTCAGGGCATGCTTGCGGGAACTGGATCAGGATGATCCCTGGTTGTTGCAACCAGAAAACATCCTGATCCTGTATATGGTGTCAGAGCATCCTGAAGCGTTCAGTTGAACCCGTGATGGTCTAGTTCTTGTCCTTGTCGACCAGCTTGTTGCTGGAAATCCACGGCATCATGGCCCGCAGTTTTTCACCGACTTCCTCGATCTGGTGCGCATCGTGCATGCGGCGCGTTGCCTTGAAGCGGGCCTGTCCACCCTTGCATTCCTGCATCCACTCGGACGTAAAGCGGCCTGACTGGATGTCGTGCAGCACGCGCTTCATTTCTGCCTTGCTTTCGGCATTGATGATGCGCGGACCCGATACATATTCGCCCCACTCGGCCGTGTTGGAGATCGAGTAGTTCATGTTGGCGATGCCGCCTTCATAGATCAGGTCGACAATCAGCTTCACTTCGTGCAGGCACTCGAAATAGGCCATTTCAGGCGCGTAGCCTGCTTCAACCAGCACTTCGAAACCGGCACGGATCAGTTCGACCAGGCCACCGCACAGGACAACCTGCTCGCCGAACAGGTCGGTTTCGCACTCTTCCTTGAAGGTGGTCTCGATGACGCCAGAACGGCCGCCGCCAACGCCACAGGCATAGGACAGCGCCAGGTCATGGGCATTGGAAGATGCATCATGGTCGATGGCGATCAGGCAGGGTACGCCGCCGCCTTTGAGAAACTCGCCGCGCACTGTGTGGCCCGGGCCCTTGGGCGCGATCATCACAACGTCGATGGTGTCTCTGGGCTCGATCAGCTTGAAGTGAACATTCAGGCCGTGGGCGAATGCAATCGCTGCGCCGTCACGGATATTGGCTTCAATATCGTCTTTCCAGATGTCAGCCTGAAGTTCATCAGGGGCTGCCATCATGATCAGGTCCGCCCATCCGGCACCTTCGGCAACCGTCATCACCTTGATGCCGTCTGCTTCAGCCTTCTTGGCAGTGGCAGAACCGGCCCGCAGGCCGGTTGCGATGTCGCTGACACCGGAATCCTTCAGGTTGAGCGCATGCGCCCGGCCCTGGCTGCCATACCCGACGATGAGGACTTTTTTGCCCTTGATCAGGTTTACGTCTGCATCACGATCATAATAAACGCGCATTGGAATTTTCCTTTCAAAGATTGCGTTTCATTGCGGGCTACCTGCCCGGGTCTCGTTTTCCGGCACGCCGTAAAGCGTGAGAAATTGTTGTGCGGCACGCTCTGTGCCCTGCTTGATTTCCAGCCTGTCCGGCAGTGGCCTGTCGCCGAGCAGCGCGCGGATCTGAACATCGCGCACCACCAGCCCGAAGAAGGTGCAGAACGCCTCCTCGGTATCGTCAAATGCCAGCAGCCCGGCATCGCGTGCCATCTCCAGCACCGGCTTGACACGGCGCCCGATGGCAAACCGGCCATTGTCCAGCACAATGCGGCCCAGTGCGCTCCCGGCAGAGCTGGAATGCGCCACTGCCATCGCATTGAGCGCGATCGACATCTGGCCCGTCAGTACCGAAAGCCAGCTGTCGGCAAAATCCGCCAGGCCCTTTTTCAGCGAGCGGTAATCGAGATTATCCCTGTCCAGAGACGGCAGCCGCACCTTGGATGCCTGCCACTGCACGGTCGCGGTCAACAGACCGTCGCGATCACCGAACCATTTGTAGAGTGTTTCCTTGGAGCAGCTTGCCTTGCGCGCCACCGACGCCATGGTCAGGCTGTCTCCGGCCTGCATGATCAGTTCAAGCGCTGCATCAAGCACTTCGCGCTGACGCGGCGAAAATGCCTCGTCATCACGCTGCCGATCAACCTGCGCTGCTGCTGCAACCGCCAC
>CAYRLR010000096.1:0-2370 GCA_964424975.1 uncultured Anderseniella sp. | reverse complement strand
GTACAGTACGGCTTTCTTTAGAGGGATAGCCACCGACTTGCAACAGGTTTCTGAAGACCGCACCAAAGTCAGTATCTATTGTGCCATCTGACCGGTCATCGGCCACGTCAACATGATCGCCGGGGTCGCCAGCAGGACCACCAGCACCTCCATGATCAGGCCCATGCGGGCATAGTCGGTGAAGTGATATCCACCGGGGCCCATCACCAGCGTGTTGGACTGGTGGCCTATGGGCGTCAGGAACGGCGCTGCGGCACCGACTGCCACCGCCATCAGGAAAGCATCCGGGTTGGCATCAAGTCCAATCGCCACGCGGATGGCGATGGGTGCCATCAGGATGGCAGTGGTGGCGTTGGGGATCACGTCCGACATCCACATCGACACTGTAATGAGCAGTGCCAGCACCGCCCATACCGGCATCGAGCCGGCATTTTCGATAATGGAGCCGGCAATCAGGTCAGTCCCCCCGGTTGCATCCAGCGCCTGCCCGATCGGGATCATTGCGCCGAGCAGAACCAGTACCGGCCACTCGATCCCGTCATAGATCTCGTTGATGGAAATGCACGAGCACAGGATCATCGCCACGCAGGCGCTCACAAAGGCCACCGGCACCGACACCACCCCGGTTGATGCGGCCACAATGGCGGCCCCGAAAATTGCCGCCGGCAGCACGGCTCTCGTGCCGCCACGCAAGGGTTGCAGGCCGCGCTTTTCCAGCACCATGCAGCCCAGTGATTGCAGCGCGACTTCCATCTGCTCGCCTTCTCCCTGCAGCAACAACACATCACCGGCCCGGAACTTGATGTTTTTCAGTCGCGCAACCGGACTTCCCCCGGACCGCGACAGGGCCAGCAGGTTGATGCCGTAGCGAACATGCAGCCTGACGCCGCGCATGGATCTGCCCTCAAGCATGGAATTGGGCATCACCACGGCCTCGACGACCTGCACCACTTCCGATCCGAAGCCTGCCTGCCCGGCGGCATTCGGCGTGCCCAGCTTGGCCAGCCTCTTGCCGTCTGCCAGCGGATTGATGACGACCGGATCACCTTCAAGCACCAGCGCGTCGCCTGCCCGGAACTTCTCGCGGCCTGCCGGCGCCTGGCGGCGCACGCCATTGCGAATGATCGCCATGACCGTGACTTCGTTTTCGCAGTCTGCTTCCAGTGCGCTGATACGCGTTCCCACCAGCGGAGAGCCTTCCGGCAGGGATGTTTCGAACGTGTAGCTCTCAACCCGGGTCATGGCGCTGGTCAGTTTTGGCGCAATGCGTTTCGGCAGAAATCGCCAGCCGATCAGCGATACGTAGATGACGCCGCCAATGCACACCACCAATCCAACCGGCGCAAAGTCAAACATGGCAAATGGCTGGCCGGTCAAGTCCTGCCGGAAGCTCGAAATCACGATATTCGGCGGCGTCCCGATCAGCGTGACCATGCCACCCAGCAGCGTGGCGAACGACAATGGCATCAGCACCAGCGACGGCGAGCGGCGAGCTTTCAGCGCATTGCGCAGGGTCACCGGCAACATCAGCGCCAGCGCGCCTACATTGTTCATGAAGCACGACAGAAATGCCCCGAGCGCACTGCCTGCGGCGACCTGCAATGTGGTTGTTCTGCGGGTCGGTGCGAGAAACCGCACCAGGTAATCCACCAGCCCGGAATTCTGCAAGGTTCGCGAGATGATCAGCACCGCCGCAACCGTGATCACGGCCGGATGGGCAAACCCCTGGAATGCCGCATCCGGCGGCACCACACCGCCATAGACACCGGCCAGCAGCGCCATGATGGCGATGATGTCATAACGCACCTTGCCCCACAGGAAACACCCCATGGCAATGGCGATGATCCCGAAAACTGTCAGTTGTTCCAGTGTCATTAAAGCCAAACCGCATCAAGCGCGCCGTCCGCACATTGATGAGGCTAGCAGGCAGCCGGAGGATTTTCCAGCGCACTGAATGTCACTCTTTTTCAGATGTGCAGTCCGACATCCATACTTTGATGAAGAATACGCACAATAATGATCGTCCCGGATTGTGATGTGCGGAAATACAGGACGTGAGAACCAACCTGGATCTTCCTGTAGCCTTCGCGGATTTCAACCGTGCGGCTGATACGGCTTCCATCAACGAGTTCGCGGCACGCATCGCGAATATCGCTCACATAGGATGCCGCCTGCGCAGGCTCCCAATGTTCAACTGTATAGTGCCAAATGTCGGTTACATCTCGTTCTGCAGCCGGCGAGAGGAGGAAGCCAGTCATTCAGGCTATGCCTGCTTGCGCATTCTTGTGACGAACTCGTCAAAATCGAAAGCGCGAGGTTGGCCGGACTGCTCGCCTTCAATCAATGCATCCTGCAACGTTCTGACTTTTG
>CAYRLR010000095.1:0-8184 GCA_964424975.1 uncultured Anderseniella sp. | reverse complement strand
AAACAAACCAGATGAGGCTCCAGTTCATATGAAGTTAAACCGGACACCAGTGGGCTTGTCCCGAGGATCCAATGCCTGTGCGGACGTTGTACCCGTTGAGGCATGGATTCCATGCCTTCGCTGGAATGACGACGGTACTATGGTTGTTCAGAAATGGAGAACGGCCTGAGCGAAGCGAAGAAAGCTGTTCGACCAGAAAAAAGAACAGACCGCCGTAGGCGGACAAGCTGTTCGATCACCCCCCCCCACCTAAACCAGCAAGGCGCCCTGCTTCACGTCCTTCGTCCATATGTAGACGGCCAGCAAGGGTTGCAGGCCGACATTGGTGGCGTGTGGTACAAACGGCTCGTGCCAGATGGTCTCGCCGGGTTCGCGCGGTGAAAACGCTTCGTCGCGCACGCGCCAGTCACTCATGCCTGACAGTATCCAGTAAAGTTCCGGGGCGGGATGGGCGTGGTTGGGATATTCCAGGCCAGGTCCCAGCAGGAACAGCCCGAGCAGAAAATCATTACCGGCATAGGCGCCATTGGGACCGATGATCTCGGCGTAGGCGTAATTGTCCATATAGTACGGCTGACCCATGGCCTCGTTCGAGTAGTTGGGATTCTGGGCCCAGTGCAGGTCTTCCTCAACGGCTGCCAGGGCCGCTGCAACATCGGGTGCGACCAGCAGGGTCGAGGCAACCACGTCGGGTAAAAACCGGCACGCCGGCAAACGCCTTGGCGATGGCGGTGTCAATGCTCCGGCCGACGTATCCTGCTGCGCCAGGCGCAGCAAAGCCTCATCGACCCCGTCCTCACCGGCATTGTTGGCCTGCAGGGTGGTCGCGATTGCGCGGATCAACCATTGTGCGGTGTCATGGACATGCGAAGTCATATGCTACTCCCTCCCCGGAGCCAGTTCCCGATTGTCTTGTATAACCGATACAGCGCCCAAGCCAGCGTCCAGCAGCAAAACCCGCCAACAGGATTAACGTTGCCGTACATTCAGGAGTTGCTTTCCAGATCCCTGAAACCGGTCCATGCTGGCGTCCCGTTATCTCCGGACATGCCGCAGCAGGTGGAACCATGAACGCAATCGACTTCATACTGGACCTGGATGCATCGCGCATCCCTGAACACGCCCGCCACCATGCAACCCGCGCCCTGATCGACACGCTGGGTGTGGCAGCAGCAGCGACACAGACTGACAATTCACGCATCCTGCGCGATTTTGCCAGCACCGCTTTCGGCGCGCCGGGAAAAGCTGCACAACTGTTGTTTGACGGGCGAACCGTGTCTTTGCCTGGCGCCGGCTTTGCCAATTCAGGTTCGATTGATTCACTTGACGCCCATGACGGGCAAAAGGGCACCAAGGGCCATATGGGCGTCGTTGTCATCCCGTCGCTGTTTGCATTTTCGGACGGCCAGACACCGGTTTCCGGCCGGGAGTTCATGACCCGGCTGGTCATCGGCTACGAGATTGCCACCCGGGCCGGCCTTGCCCTGCATGCCAGCGTATCCGATTATCACACGTCGGGGGCCTGGAATGCCCTTGCCGCCGCCGCCATCGGCGCACGGGCGCTGAGGCTTGATGCGCACTGGACGCGGCATGCATTGGGCATTGCCGAATACAATGGCCCGCGTTCGCAAATGATGCGCTGCATCGATCATCCGACCATGCTCAAGGACGGCGCCACCTGGGGCGGGTTCACCGGCATTGCGGCAGCCCAACTTGCCCAGCTGGGCCATACCGGCGCACCGGTCGTCACCATGGAGAAGCCGGACCTGGCGTCGTACTGGAATGATCTGGGCGGGAAATGGTATGTGAGTGATCAGTACGTCAAGCTGTATCCGGTGTGCCGCTGGGCGCAACCTGCCATCGCCGCTGCCCTGTCACTGAGCGATCAGCTTGATCCGGCAGAGATCACCGGTATCTCAATCGAGACGTTTCACGAGGCAAAGCGCCTGCCGCTGGCAGAACCCGCCAACACGGAACAGGCGCAGTATTCCATCAGGTTTCCCGTGGCAGCCGCCCTGGTGCGGGGTCGTATCGGTGTGGAAGAAGTAACCGGACCGGCATTGAGCGACCCGGGCATTGTGCGGCTGGCAAACCTGATCGAGGTAACCGAGGATGACCAGGCGAACGCAGCTTTTCCGGCAGACCGTCTGGCCAGGATCCGCATATCCCTCGCGGATGGACTCACCCTTGAAAGCGGGATGATGCGGGCGGTCGGTGACCCTGAGGACCCGATCAGCGATGTCGACCTGTTTGCGAAATTCACCAGCCTTGCTGCACCGGTATTGGGCGAGGCCCGGGCCGGACGGCTGCTTGCAACATGCAAGGGGCTCTGGGAGGCTGATGGCGTTTCAGAGCTTGTTGAGCTGGTTACGCAGCCGGTCGGGGATTAGGGTCAGGACCCTAGCCAATCTCCAGCGCCGCCTTACGGCCTTCATATATTGCCATGTGGGCCTTGCGCGGGGCATTGCAGTCGCCGATGACGCTGAACGGCGGGCAATCGCCCAGAGCCTGAATGCCGTCGGCAAATTCGGTGTTGGGGCTGGCCACGGTTGCCAGCACCAGCGTATCGAATTTCTGCTCGAAGGTGTCACCGGTCAGCAGGTTTACAAACCGCGCCAGCGAGCCTTCATTGTCAGGCTTGCCCCATGATTGCAGCGCGGTATCGGTCAGGGCAACGCCACCGTGACGGGCAAACCGCGCGCGCGCCGCCCCATCTGCCCCGGTTCCGGACAGTTCTGCCGCCAATACGCCGTTGGCGGTCATGGCGGATACCTTGTGGCCGGCTTCTGCCAAAAACAGTGCCGTGCCAATGCCGCGCCAGGAATGCAGGTCATCAATCAGCAATACCCGTTCACCGATGACCGCGCCATTGCCGAGGACGGTGTGATAGCTGACGACATTAGCCTCGTCATGGCCCGGCAGCACATCATTCATGGGCAGTGCCCGCTGGAATCCTGACGTCACAGGCTTGATGCCGGTCGCCGCTATGATGTGATCGGGATGGAGTTGGCGCACGGTCAGTGGTGTTGCTTCCTCGCCAAGCCTTACGTTGACACCCAGGCGCGCCAGTTCATTGCCATACCATTTGATGTGCTGTGCAATTCTGGAGCGCGTCGGCTGACGGGCCGCGAGCTGCCACTGGCCGCCGATCATGGGTCCGCGCTCCATCAGCGTGACCTTGTGACCGGCTTCGGCGGCAACGCGCGCCGCCTCCATGCCACCGGGGCCGGCACCGACCACCAACACCGACCTGCGGTGTTCGGTCTTGGCTATCCTGTCGCCACGCCATTCCCATTCGCGCCCCACCGACGGATTGACCAGGCAGGAAATCCAGTAATCCTTGTAGCGGCGCGCAATGCACTGCTGGTTGCAGTGAATGCACGGACGGATGCTGGCGCCTTGGCCTGCCAGTGCCTTGTTGGCCAGGTGCGGGTCGGCGATTTGAGCCCGCACCATGGAACAGGTGTCCGCCTGCCCGGTGGAGATCACCATTTCCGCTTTTTCGGGCGAATGAATGCCGGCTTCGGCCTGCACCCTGGCATGACGCATCTGATGCTTGATCTGATCGGCCAGATGCGCACCTTCCACACCTTCGTGAATATGGGTCGGGATAATCGGCTGGTTGCGGAAATAACTGCCCGTACCGCAGGTCACATAATCCATCAGGCCACGTTCATCGTGCCATGCGGCGATCTCGCTCAGGGCTTCCAGTGACAAGGCCGCCTCTGCTTTTTCATCGACGGACACCGCCATGCCGATGATGAAGTCGGGGCCGCAGGTCTCCCGGATGCGTTTGAGAATCTCGGCTGAAAATCGCACCCGGTTTTCCAGGCTGCCGCCCCATTTGTCATCGCGCCGGTTTGACCAGGGTGTCCAGAACTGATCAACAAGCGAATGGTAGGCGGCAAATATCTCGATGCCGTCAAACCCTGCCTGCCTGGCGCGGTCGGCAGCTGCCACAAACGAGACTATAAGCTCTTCAATCTCCGCCTCACTGACAGCATGCCCACCATCTGAATCATGCATTGACGCCATGCCAGAGGCCGACCAGTTGGCATGATAGGAGTTGTTCCCGTCGCCGTGCTGGCCGACATGATAAAGCTGGTGCAGCATCACCGTGCCATGCGCACTGCAGGCTTCATTGATCTTGCGCAGCGGCGCTATGATGGCGTCATCATTTGCGCGAAAGTTGCCCCGGGTCAGCACACCGGATGCGTGCACCGGTACCGGCTCGACCACGATCATTGCCGCCCCACCCCTGGCGCGCTCAACATAGTAGGCCTTGGTGCGGCGCGATGGCAGGCCGTTTTCAGCCATGTTGTTGGTGTGCGCACCAAACACGATGCGGTTTTTCAACCGCTTGTGATTGATGGTGATCGGTGTAAACAGATGCGGATATGTATGGTTCATGAGAGACTCAAAAACAGGTTGCCGCCCGTCACATTACTGTCATGGCTTTCACACTGATTTGCCAGCACTGGTTGCAGCTTTTCCCTGTTTTGGCCCGGAATCAGTGATCCAGGCCGGTGTCGGACGGTACAACTCGGCAATCCAGTCCATGAAACTGCGCACTTTCAGTGGTTCGTAGAGCCTGCCGGCGCACACCGCGTAAACCCCCAGCACCCCACCTGTCCAGCCGGGCAGTACCCGCACCAGCCTGCCCGATGCGATATCTGCGTTGGCAATGAAGTCCGGTTGCAGGGCAAGGCCGCCTCCGGCAATGGCAAGTGCTTCTATGGCATCGCCGCTATTGGCTGAAACCGCCGGAGAGATGCGCACCTGCTCAACCGTGCCTGCAGCATTGCGCAATGACCATACATTGCCGTCCTGCCCAAGAGTGTATCCAAGGCAGCGATGATCAACCAGGGATTTCGGCGTTGCGGGACTGCCATGGTTTGCGAGATAGCCAGGACTTGCACACAGGATCACCTCGACACTGGCAATGCGTCTGGCAATCAGATTGGAGTCAGCCATCTTGCCGGTAATGCGGATCGCAACGTCGAAGCCTTCCTCGACCAGATCAACAGTGCGGTCATTCAGCGACATGTCGACGCCGACATTCGGATGTGCAGACGTGTACTGCCCGAGATGCGGCGCCACGTGGCGTACTCCGAATGACATGGGCGCAGACAAGGCAAGCCTGCCCTGGGGCGTCAGGGTCTGCAAGCCCGCAACACGGTCGGCCTCGTCAAGCTGTGCCAGTATTTCCCGTGCCCGCTCGATATAGGCCGCACCGGTGCTGGTCAGGCTGAGCGAACGGGTCGTGCGGTTCAACAGGCGTGCGCCGAGATAGGCCTCAAGGTCCGCCACGTGCCGCGACGCCATGTTGCGCGACAGGTCAAGCACATCGGCAGCAGCCGCAAAGCTGCCCTGATCCACAACGGTGACAAATACCTCAATGGCACGAAGACGATCCACACTATCTCCTTACAAGTGACAATATATCTCATAATTGCCAGATTATCTCCAGCTCTAATTGCCCTATCCATGCGTCATCAAAACCAATTCTTGAAAAGGATGACTCACATGAACACTGATCAGCTAACCGCAAACGGCACCGCCCTGCTTCGCGTCACACTGGGTATCGCCGCCATTTCCCATGGTCTTCTGAAAGTGCTCGTCTTCACCATGCCCGGCGCAGTGGGTTTCTTTGAATCTCTCGGCCTGCCCGGCTTCCTGGCCTATGTAACGGTGTTCGTTGAAATCGTCGGCGGTCTCGCCCTGGTGGCGGGTTTCCAGACACGGCTTGTATCGCTGGCCATGGTCCCCATCCTGCTCGGCGCCATGTGGGCCCATTCGGGCAATGGCTGGGTGTTTTCCAATCAGGGCGGCGGCTGGGAATACCCGTTGTTCTGGGCAATTGCCTTGGTTGCACAGGCCATGCTTGGCGGTGGCGCTATTGCGGTGGATACGATGCAGAAGCGCAAAACAGCACTCAGCACGTAATCCGGGAGCAGATTTCATGGAGACAACAGCAATGTCCAAGACGATCGATCCTGCCCCGCAAGTGCCTGTCGCTGCCGGCACCCGCATTGGCCATGTTCACCTGAAGGTCGCCAATATTGACCGCGCGCTCGGGTTTTATGTTGGCGTGCTGGGCTTCAGCATAAAACAACGCTATGGCGAACAGGCTGCCTTTGTCGCTGCGGGTGACTATCATCACCACATCGGCCTCAACACATGGGAAAGCGAAGGCGGTTCACCACCGCCACGCGGCACCACCGGCCTGTTTCACCTGGCTATTCTATACCCGGAGCGGGCCGACCTGGCTGATGCGCTGCGCCGCGTGAGAAGTGCGGGCTATGAACTTGACGGGGCATCTGATCACGGCGTGTCGCAGGCACTGTATCTGCGCGATCCGGATGGCAATGGGGTTGAACTGTACTGGGACAGGCCCAAGGCAGACTGGCCACGCACCGAAGACGGCTCACTGGCCATGACAACGCAACGGCTGGACCTGGACGATTTGCTGGCTGCGGCTGCCTGATCAGGACAAACCCGGTCCGGTAATCTCCTTGATCAACTTGCGATAAATCGCCTCGCGATAGGCGTCATAATCATTGGCGGGCAGCACGAAATGATACGGCCCGCCAATGATTGAATTCTGAAAATAGCGATCAAGCGTGGGCCACTCATTCAAAATGGCCAGTCCGTTGATGGTGATGCCGCGTGCCACCACCTCATCGCGTGCCAGCTCGACAATTTCGCCACGGTTGTTGCGGCCATCCGACGAGATGTCGATGACCCTGCGCAAAGCCGTGAACGGGGCTGCGGTTGCAGCAGCGGCTGCAAACTGCAAGGCAGCGCCGATGGCAGTGCCGCCTTCTGCAAGTTGCCGCTGAACGGAAAAAATCTTCTGGGCGAACGCGTTGGCAGTTGCCGGTCCGTCAATTACAGTCCACGGCGTGGACAAAGCCTGATTTTCAGCATCCGACCACTGAAACACCGTAACCGCAATGCGCCCCAGCAACCCGCTTTCAATGGCGCGGTGGACCTCCCTGGTCTGGAAGGCCTGGCCGATCCCGTCCATCTGCAACCGGTACTCGCGGGCATCCACCGAATAGGAACAGTCAACCGCAAGCACCAGCACCAGGTCCACTTCGCCTCCGGCCTGGGCATTGCCCGGGTTGGCAAGGTGCATAGCAGTTGCCGCCGTGCCGGCAGCGGTTGCGCCTGACAAAAAAAGCATCCGCCTGCGCGATAGGAGCCGGCGGATGCTTTTGCTGTTCATGATGTTACTGCGTCTCTGCCTGTGTGCTTAACCGGGCGACAAGCCACGAAGGCGTTCAGAGCGGCGGCGCAGAACTTCCAACGTCGCCAGCAGGGCAATGGAAATCATCACCAGCAAGGTCGCAACCGCCAGAATGGTCGGTGAAATCTGTTCGCGAATACCGGAGAACATCTGCCGCGGAATGGTCACCTGATGCACATCGGCCAGGAAGATCACGGCAACAACCTCATCAAGAGAGGTAATGAAGGCAAACAGCGCGCCCGAAATCATGCCGGGCATGATCAAAGGCATGATGACGCGGCGGAACGTGGTCCAGCCATTGGCACCAAGGCTTCTGGATGCGCGAATCAGCGAATTGTCGAACCCGGTGAGCGTGGCGGTAACGGTGATGATCACAAACGGCACGCCCAGAGTGGCATGTGCCAGCACGATGCCGAGATCATGATTGATGAGCCCGTCCGGGAAGAACGGAAACACATCCTTCTTTGCATAAAAGAAGAACATGCCGGTTGCAGTGATCACCAGCGGCACGATCATCGGTGAAATCAGCAGACTGGTGATGGCTGAGCGGAACGGCATTTCCGGACGCGACAGGCCCAGCGCAGCAAGGGTGCCAAAGAACGTCGCCATGATGGTGGCCAGAACGGCGAACTTGAACGAGTTGAAAGCAGCCTTCACCCAGGTTGAATTGTTCCACATGTCGGACCACCAGCCCTCGGTGCCATCCGGGTCATTCATGCCAAACAGGAAAATATCCTGATACCACCTGGTTGAGAACGCAGCTGGATCAAGTGACAACATGCCTTCGGTAAAAGTGAAATAGGGCTCCACATTGAAAGACAATGGCATGATCACCAGCACAGGGGTGATCAGGAAAATAAAGATGCACGTGCAGATCAGCAGGAATATGTACTGACCGAACTTCTCCAGCCATGTTGCATATGCCGGCAAGT
>CAYRLR010000094.1:0-8190 GCA_964424975.1 uncultured Anderseniella sp. | reverse complement strand
CTACCTGATGCGCGGTCCCTGGAAGGACCCGGAAGGCTTCAATTTTCCCCAGACCCGGCTGTTCAGCGATGACCAGATCCTGCCGACGGTGGTGTCGGGGACAGTAGTTCACCTGGGCGTACCGCTGGCGCTGGCTGTGGCGGTCGGCGCCTGGCTGGTGATGACAAAGTCGGTTTTCGGGTTTCAGATCCGGGTCGTTGGCGCGGCTCCGGCGGCTGCGCGCTATGGCGGCTTCAACACCAACAGGACCATCTGGGCAGCGCTGCTGGCCGGTGGTGGCCTGGCCGGTTTTGCCGGTATCCTGGAAGCGGCCGGACCGTTCGGCCAGATGGTGCCGCAGTTTCCGACCGGCTATGGCTTCACGGCGATTATCGTGGCGTTCCTGGGCAGGCTTCACCCGATAGGCATCGTGCTGGCCGGTATTATCCTGGCGGTGACCTATGTGGGCGGTGAACTGGCGCAATCGTCAATCGGTCTGCCGGCTGCGGCGACCGGCGTGTTCCAGGCCATGATGCTGTTCTTCCTGCTGGCGACGGATGTGCTGGTGAAGTACCGCGTCAGGTTTGCTGAACGAGCCAAGGCAGGAGATGCGACATGACTGATTCACTGCTTATCCCGATCATCATGACCATCGTGGGGGCTGCGACGCCCATCCTGCTGGCGGCACTTGGTGAACTGGTTGTTGAAAAGAGCGGGGTTCTGAACCTCGGTGTCGAGGGCATGATGCTGATCGGCGCGGTCACCGGGTTTGCCGTTACGGCGACCACCGGCTATGCGCCGCTCGGGGTTGTGGCTGCCATGATTGCGGCTGCCGCGTCGGCCGGGCTGTTCGGCTTTCTGACCCTCACGCTGACAGCCAACCAGGTCGCGACGGGCCTGGCACTGACGATTTTCGGTATCGGCCTGTCGGCACTGGCGGGGGAAAACTATGTCGGCCAGACGGTTGATGTCTTCGGTTCGGTGTTTCCTGCGTCACTGGCTGAACACCCGGTGCTGCGGGTCATCTTCGGGTACAGCCCGCTGGTCTATGTCTCGTTGCTGCTGGTCGCCGCTGTCAGCTGGTTCCTGCGCAAAAGCCGGGCCGGGCTGATATTGCGGGCAGTCGGTGAGTCTGACCTGTCCGCGCATTCGATCGGATACCCGGTCATCGGCGTGCGCTACATGGCAGTGCTGTTCGGCGGCGCCATGGCGGGGATTGCCGGTTGCTTCTATTCACTGGTGCTGACGCCGATGTGGGCTGAACAGCTCACCGCAGGGCGTGGCTGGATTGCGCTTGCGCTGGTGGTGTTTGCCGGCTGGAGACCGATCCGCCTGTTGCTCGGCGCCTACCTGTTCGGCGCGGTGATGACCCTGGAACTGCACGCAAAGGCGGCTGGGTTCTCGCTGGTCGCACCGGAGTTCCTGGCTGCAATGCCGTATCTCGCCACCATTGCGGTGCTGGCGATCATTTCGGCGCGAAAGGGCGGAAAATCGCTCGCGCCTGCCTGCCTTGGCAAACCGTTCAAGCCAAGTTCATGACGATAATCATCTGGAGATAACACCATGAAGACGCTTACCAGACGTACGATACTGAAAACCACGGCAGCCGCCGGCGCGTTGCCGCTCATCGGGTCATCTGCACTCGCGGCAGATCCGCTGAAGGTCGGCTTTGTCTATCTGGGGCCCATCGGAGATCATGGCTGGACCTATGCGCACGAGCAGGGCCGGCAGGATGTGATCGGTAAATTCGGCGATAAGCTAGCGACCACGATCGTGGAGAACGTGTCGGAAGGACCGGACTCCGAGCGTGTCATCCGCCGCCTTGCCGAGGACGGCAACCAGCTTATCTTCACAACATCGTTCGGCTACATGAACCCGACCCTGAAAGTGGCCAAGCGGTTCAAGGATGTGAAATTCGAGCACGCGACCGGCTATCGCCGCGCGCCAAACATGGCGACCTACAATGCGCGGTTCTATGAAGGCCGCGCCGTGTGCGGGACCATTGCCGGACACATGTCGAAATCAGGCGTTGCGGGCTATATTGCCTCGTTCCCGATCCCGGAAGTGGTGATGGGCATCAATGCCTTCACCCTGGCGGCGCGCAAGGTGAACCCTGATTTCAAGACCAGGGTGCTGTGGGTCTCAAGCTGGTATGACCCGGCCAAGGAGGCAGATGCGGCCAAGGCCCTGATTGACCAGGGCGCCGACGTGATTGCCCAGCATACGGACTCGCCGGCAGCACTGCAGACCTGCGAACAGCGTGGCCTGGTTGCGTTCGGCCAGGCCTGGGACATGTCGAACTTTGCCCCCAAGGCGCACCTGACGGCTATCGTCAATCGCTGGGGCCGCTATTACGAAGCCCGCATCCAGCAACTGCTCGACGGCAAGTGGGCAAGCGGCGACACATGGTGGGGCTTCAAGGAAGGCGTGCTGGAGATGGCACCTTACAATGACGCCATTCCAGCCGAGGTACAGGCTGCCGCCGAAGCCACCCGTACGGGCATCATCGATGGCAGCCTCAATCCGTTTACCGGGCCGATCAATGACAATGCGGGCAAGCAGCGGCTGGCATCGGGCGTGCTGGGCGACGGCGACCTGCACAAGATGGACTGGTATGTGGAAGGTGTGCAGAGCTGACCCTGCTCGCACAATTATCGGAATTAACTGCAAACCGGATCAGGCAACTGGTCCGGTTTTCACGTCTGCCGGCATGGCAAGCAATTGCCGTATCCGGTCCTGGCAACGCTGGGCGGCAAACTCGATGAACAGCCGCACCTTGGGGTCCTGGAACCGCTTGTGCGGATACAGGCAGGCAAGCTGTGCATCGACCGGCGGCGTGTCTTCCAGCAGCGGCACAAGCCGGCCTGCACGCAGATGATCGGCAATGTCGAATTCAGGCCGGTTGATGATGCCGTGGCCGTGCAGGGCCCAGTCGATCAGCACGTCGCCATCGTCGGAGTCGAACTGTCCCTTCACTTCATAGCGTGCCGAACCGGCAGCCATCTGCAACGTCCAGTAATATTCCTTTGAGCCGGGGAACCTGAGCAGCAGGCAATTATGCTCGCCGGTGAGCAGGTCTTCGGGCTGCGAAGGTGTACCGCGGCTGGCTATGTAGCCAGGTGAGGCGCATATCACGCGCGCGCACTGCATGAGACCGCGCATGCGCAGATTGGAATCCTCGATGACCCCGAGCCTGAACGCCACATCCATGGCCTCGGTTGTCATGTCGACATGGCGGTCTGACAGCCGCAAGCGCACCTGGACATCGGGGTAGGTGTGCTGGAATTCCGGGATCAAGGGTGCAATCAGGCGCTTGCCGATGCCCAATGGGGCGGTGACATGAATGACGCCTTTCGGATTGCCGGAAATATCCGCAACCGCTGCCTCGGCATCGCGCACGGCCTCCAGGACTTTCACGGTGCCGTCATAGAACACGCGACCATGCTCGGTTGGCGTCAGCTTGCGGGTGGTGCGGTTGAACAGGCGGACGCCGAGATACTTCTCCAGTTCGCGAATGCGATTGCTGGCAACGGCAGGGGACACGCGCTGATCGCGGCCTGCTGCCGACAGGCTGCCCAGTTCGAAGACGCGGACGAAGACCTTGATGTTCTCCAGGTATGACATCCCGGCACGCTACTATTATCAATGAAATATTGAAAGTGTTTGGTGATAGCCTCTGTTTTCATAAAGAATATAGTCTGTCATTCTGCGCCGGATGTACTGCGAGGAAGCGTGTTCATGTTCGACTATCCGATATTGTGGGAATGGCTGTCATTTGCGGCCCGCTGGCTGCATGTGATCACGGCCATGGCCTGGATCGGGTCGTCGTTCTATTTCATTGCGCTGGACCTTGGATTGCGCACGGCGCCGGATATGCCTGCCGGGGCCCATGGCGAGGAATGGCAGGTCCATGGCGGTGGTTTCTATCATATCCAGAAATACCTGGTGGCGCCCGAGCGCTTGCCGGAACACCTGACCTGGTTCAAGTGGGAAAGCTACATGACCTGGCTGTCCGGCTTTGCCCTGATGTGCATCGTGTATTATGCCGGTGCCGACCTGTACCTGATCGATCAGAGCGTGCTCGAGCTGACGCCGGTTCAGGCAACCGGCATTTCACTGGCATCGATCCTGTTCGGCTGGCTGGCCTATGATGGACTGTGCCGGTCGCCACTGGGCCGCAGCAGCACTGGCCTGATGATCGTGCTGTTCGGCATTCTGGTGGCGATGGCCTGGGGCTATACGCAGGTTTTTTCAGGCCGTGCCGCGTTGCTGCATCTTGGTGCCTTCACCGCCACCATCATGACGGCAAACGTGTTTGCGATCATCATTCCCAACCAGAAGAAGGTCGTGGCGGTCCTGAAGGCGGGGGGCACTCCAGACCCGAAGTATGGCGTGATTGCCAAGCAACGTTCAACGCACAACAACTATCTCACCCTGCCGGTGATCTTCCTGATGCTGTCGAACCACTACCCGGTTGCCTTCGCCACGCCGTATAACTGGTTGATCGCCGCGCTGGTGTTTCTGATGGGGGTCACCATCCGTCACTTCTTCAACTCCATGCACAAGGGTGGCGGCAAGCTGTGGTGGACCTGGGGCCTGACGGCAGCCTTGTTCGCCGGTGCCGTCTGGCTGTCCACGTTTCCAACTGGCGAAGTGGCCGAGGGCGAACAAGCCACACTGACCCGGACTGAACTGCGCTTCGTGGCGGCACCCGGTTTCGAACAGGTCAGTGAAACCGTTCTGGGCCGCTGTTCCATGTGTCATGCCGAAGAGCCGTCATGGGATGGCATGGTGCACGCGCCAAAAGGCGTGGTGCTGGAAACACCGGCGCAGATCGCAGCCCATGCCCGCGAGATATACCTGCAGGCCGGCCATAGCCGCGCCATGCCGCCGGGCAATGTATCGTTCATGGAGGACGGCGAACGCAAGGCCATCATCGACTGGTACAAGGGTGCCATTGCCGGCGAGGGTCAAAGCTCGTGAGCGTGACGCTGCTGCGCGGGCGTACCCTGTCGTTTCGCGACATACCGCGCTCGCACACGGACGAAGCAAGCTATATCTATCACGAAGACGGCGCCGTTGCCGTCAAGGACGGGCTGATTGCCGCGAGCGGCAGTTATCTGCAGGTGATCGAGCGGTTCCCTGATGCCGATATCATCGACCACCGGCCCAACCTGATCCTGCCGGGGTTTATCGACACGCACCTGCATTTTCCGCAAGGCCAGGTGATCGGATCCTTCGGCACCAAGCTGCTCGACTGGCTGAACACGTACACGTTTGTCGAGGAACAGAAATTTGCCGATCCGGCGCACTGCGAGCGCATGGCCGGGCACTTTTTCGACAACCTGCTGCGCAACGGCACAACCACGGCGGTTGCCTATTGTTCGGTTCACAAGGCCTCGGCGGATGCGTTTTTCGCCGAGGCCGGGCGCCGGAACCTGCGCATGATCGGCGGCAAGGTGATGATGGACCGCAATGCGCCGGATGCACTGTGCGACACGCCGCAGTCAGCCTACGATGACAGCAAGCAGCTGATTGCCGACTGGCATGGCAGGGGCCGCGCGCTTTATGCCATCTCGCCGCGCTTTGCCATTACCTCGACGCCGACACAACTCGAGATGGCCCAGGCACTGAAGGCAGAGCATCCCGAGTGTTACCTGCAGACGCACCTGTCGGAAAACCATGCTGAAATCAAGCTGACGCTGGAATTGTACCAATCGGCACGGGACTACCTCGACGTCTACGAGATGTACGGCCTGCTCGGTGACAGGAGCCTGTTCGGACACTGCCTGCACCTGGGCGACCGCGAACGCGCTGCCATGGCGGAGACGGGGTCAGTGGCGGTGTTCTGTCCGACGTCGAACCTGTTTCTTGGCAGCGGACTGTTTGATGAAGACGGCTTGCGTGCGCAAGGCGTGCGAACGGCAATTGCAACCGATATCGGCGGTGGCACCAGCTACTCGATGCTGAAGACGCTGGATGAAGCCTACAAGGTGCTGCAGTTGCGAAACCAGGTTCTCAACCCGCTGAAATCCTTTTGCATGATGACGCTGGGCAACGCGCGTGCCCTGCAGCTCGAACACCAGATCGGCACGCTCGAGCAAGGCAGCGAAGCCGATATCGTTGTCATCAACCCGCATGCCACACCTGCCATGGCCCTGCGGATGGAGACCGTCCGCAGCCTTGCCGAGGAACTGTTCGTGGTGCAGACCATGGCCGATGACCGGGCCATTGCAGCTGTCTATGCGGCAGGCAGGGCGTGTCATCCCGAGCAAGATCTAGACCTTTAGCAGGTCCTTCAGATCAAGAGTGATGTCGCAGACGGCGTCCACAGGCGGCGATTTGCCGGCCTCGATCAACCGCTTTGCCACCATGTAGGCGCGCGGGTCGTTCATGGCATCGACGGCCAGTAACCTGTCGCCCTGGAAGTACCAGTGGGAACGCGATCCGGCATCGCCCAGGCGTTGCCGGATGGTGTCGAAGCCGGATGAAAGGCCTGCGATCTGCAGCTTGATGTCGTACTGGTCAGACCAGAACCAGGGTTTTGCCTGGTAGCGCTGGTCGCTTCCCATGACGATGGCTGCCGCCGCCTGGCCCTGGTCAATGGCGTTGCCGACGCTCTCCAGGCGCAGCAGTGCTCCATTGCATGGAAAGCAGGCGCAGTCGCCGATGGCCATGATGGCGGGATCGGACGTGGTGCACTGCGCATCGACCCTGATGCCGTTTTCGCAGTCAAGCCCTGCAGCCTGAGCCAGTTCCGCATTGGGAACAATGCCGATCCCGGCAATGACGAAGTCGATATCAAGTGTGGTTCCGTCTGACAGCGTGGCAGATGATACGCGGCCATTGCTGCCCTGCAGGCCCTGCAGTCCGACACCCTCGCGGATGTCGACACCGTGTGAGCGATGCAGGTCCCTGAAATAGTCGGACGTCTGGCTGCAGGCCACGCGCTGCAATATGCGCTCGCCGGCCTCTATCAGGGTCACGTTCACCCCGCGTTTTGCCGCAACCGCAGCGGCTTCCAGGCCGATATATCCGCCACCGATAACCAGTGCACGACGACCCGGGGCGATTTCCGGGGCGATGCCGTCAGCATCTGCCATCGAGCGCATGTAATAGATGCCGGCAAGATCATCACAGAGGCTGGCCGGCAGTTTGCGTGGTGTTGAACCGGTAGCCAGAACAAGCCTGTCATAGCTGACGGCGGCGCCGCTTGTCAGTGTAATGGTCTTGCTGTCGGGATTGATTGCCGAAACGGCGATGCCGGTTTTCAGATCGATGTGCTGGTCGTGGTAGAATTCGACAGGTCGCAACAGCAAACGATCAACCGACATGTCGCCGAGCAGGTACGCCTTGGACAAGGGTGGGCGTTGGTATGGAGCGTGGGGTTCGTCTCCGAACAGGGTTATGTCGCCTGCATAGCCAAGTTCGCGCAATCGTGCGCAAAACGAAAATCCGGCCTGGCCGGCACCGATAACAACTGTCTTCCCAGATGCCGCGTCACGCATGATGTTTCGTTGACCCTGTCTAACCGCAAATACCAGTCTGGCACTGTTTTCCGGCTGGCCGCAATGTCGAAAACGGCAGGGGTGTCAGGCAAGCAGGCGGTCCATGGCAGACAAGACACCAAGAACTTCGCTGGTCGACAGGCCCAAGCCTATCTCCTGGCCGCTGCGCGGGCCGGGGCGGCGATAGTTTTGAGGAACGCCGACAGCCTTTGCGTCGGCTGAGCGGGCAGGCGAGCATGCAATTGTGTGTGGGCGGTACATGGCGTTGGTCTTTCTCTGGTCCTTGACGGGTTGGCTTATGGTCCCGAAAATACCAAATGCAACCTGAACCGAATGTGAACTCTGTCGCCAACTGGCGTTCATGTTTGAATGCCTTGGTAAATTACCGGGGATTGATGCCGTATAGCGTCATAAGGTGAACAACAGCCAGAATGGCAATGAACGCGCCGGCCAGCAGAAAGGGTGTCGTCGGCCATATGGAGACCTCCAGCGATTTGCGGGGTCTGCTTTCGCGCCAGCACATCAGCACGACAGTCAGGACTGCAAGACCAAACAGGGCCCAGGTTATGGCAGTCTCGTGTGCAGCGAAAAACGACATGTAAACTCAGCGTGGTGGACTTGGTGGAGCAATTCTTGTTGAAGTTGCGATATAAGGTGTCTGAACAGGATTTGCAGTAGTTGACACGCTGCTTTCACGCAACTA
>CAYRLR010000093.1:0-8245 GCA_964424975.1 uncultured Anderseniella sp. | reverse complement strand
CTGTATATAGACCAAACGTGGGGCCGGGTACAATTCAAGATACTCGGTTTTTTGTATCGGGATGAGTCATGGCTGCCTGAGCCAGACCTCATAAATCCGGAAGTCTGCAAAAAGCCAGGGCGCCTGCATGGGGGCATCGAAGCGTTATTGTTTCAAGCCCACCATTTGTCGGGTTCAAACCGGCCTGCCTGATCTTCAATGACCCTGGCAATCTGGAACAAGGTGGATTCATCGAAAGGTCTGCCGATCAACTGCAGACCCAGAGGCAGTCCCTTTGCATCCAGACCGGCAGGAACAGCAATACCCGGCAGACCCGCCATGTTCACCGTGACCGTAAAAATGTCATTCAGATACATTTTCACCGGATCAGAACTCATGTCCTGATCTGCAATTCCGAATGCGGCAGTTGGCGTTGCCGGCGTCAGGATAGCATCAATACCATCTGCAAATGACACTTCGAAATCGCGCTTGATGAGGGTGCGCACCTTTTGCGCCTTGACGTAATAGGCGTCGTAATAGCCTGCCGACAGCACATAGGTACCGATCATGATACGGCGGCGAACCTCTGCACCAAATCCTTCGGCGCGGGTGTTCTCATACATAGATACGATATCGTCACCTGGAACACGCAAGCCATAGCGGACACCGTCATAGCGAGCCAGGTTTGATGACGCTTCTGCCGGCGCGACGATGTAATAGGCAGGCAATGCATATTTTGTGTGCGGCAGGGAAATATTGACGATCTCGGCGCCCGCATCACGCAACCAGTCAATGCCCTTCTGCCACAGCGCTTCAACATCCTCAGGCATGCCATCCATGTGATATTCCGCCGGGATACCGATCTTCATGCCCTTTATGGAGTTGCCGATCACGGCTTCGTAGTCCGGGACCTCTTTGTCCACGGACGTGCTGTCTTTCAGGTCGACACTTGCCATTGACTTGAGCAGAACGGCGGCATCGCGCACGTCTCGCGCTATGGGGCCTGCCTGGTCAAGCGAGGATGCAAACGCCACAATTCCCCAACGCGATACCCTGCCATAGGTTGGCTTGATGCCGACAGTCCCGGTGAAGGCGGCCGGCTGGCGAATTGAGCCGCCGGTGTCTGTTGCCGTGGCCCCTGCGCAAATATGGGCTGCGACGGCGGCAGCCGATCCGCCGGACGATCCACCGGGAACAAGGTCGACATTGGACCCTTTGGCGCGCCACGGATTTTTCACCGGGCCGTAATAAGACGACTCGTTGGACGAGCCCATGGCGAACTCATCCATGTTCAGTTTGCCCAGCATGACAGCGCCATCGGCCCACAGATTGGCAGTAGCCGTCGATTCATATGCAGGCTTGAACTTGTCAAGTACATGGCTGCAGGCCTGAGTGTGGATGCCCTTGGTGGCAAACAGGTCCTTGATCCCCAGGGGGATGCCTTCCAGCGCGCCAGCCTCGCCCCTGGCGATACGTTCATCGCTGGCGGCGGCCATTTCACGGGCCTTGTCGGGTGTTTCGACTATGTAGGCATTCAGGGGCCGCGCGGCTTCGACCGCACTGATATAGGCTTCAGCCAGTTCGGTGGCCTTGAACTGCCCCTTCTTCAAAGCATCGCGGGCCTGGGCAATCGTGAGTTTCAATAGGTCGGACATCTGGTTTCCGGAAATCTGGTAAGACTGGCTTGAGGTGCAGTGGGCAATCGGGCGGTGGCCCTACTCGACAACCTTTGGCACCATGAAGAAATTCTCGTCGGTTGCCGGTGCATTGCCGGTTACCTGCTCGGGGTAGCCACCATCGCTGACAACGTCTTCGCGAAGCCGCATGGTGGTTTCGACCACGGACGTCATCGGTTCGACATTGTCGGTGTCGACTTCGTCCATCATCTCGATCCACCCGAGTATGTGGTTCAGCTCGCCTTCCAGTTTCAGGACTTCATTATCGGAAATCCGGATGCGGGCAAGCCGGGCAATGCGGCGCACTGTTGCCTGGTCAACAGACATGGTTTGAAATTCTCCAATTCGATGGCTGAACAGTCTGGCGTGATACCATCGTCATGTTGTGGCTGCAATGCCTGTCGGCCTAGACATTCAGGGTTTGTCCGATAAAGGGTACCTTGACCTTGGCTGCATCTTCTCCCATTGCCTGCACAAACGGGTCAGCATCCGGCAGCAATAACGGGAATGTCCCGTAGTGACACGGAATGATGGTTTCAAAGTGGAAAAAGTTGCGGCACGCCATGGCTGCTGTGACCGGGTTCATGGTGAACCGGTCACCGATCGGGACAATGCCAATCGCAGGTTCGTGAATGCGGGCGATCAATGCCATGTCACCAAATATGTCGGTATCACCCATATGGTAGAGAGACCTGCCGGTCTTGTGCGGACGGATAATGATTCCGCATGGATTGCCTAGATATACACCGTCCGACGATGATGAGTGATCAGCCCTGACAAAAGTACACATGAAGTCGGGATAATAGACCGCGCCGCCTGTGTTGGTGGGATCAAATTTCTCCACCCCCTTATTATGAAGATGAACCGCCAGTTCATAAACGGCAATCAGCGTTGCGCCCGTCGCTTTGCAGATGTCGACGGTGTCGCCAATGTGATCATCATGTCCATGAGTGAGAATCACATGGGTGCATCCTGACGTGGCATTTTCCACACTGCCCTCGAATGTCGGTGATCCGGACAGGAAAGGATCGATCAGGATTACGGTGTCTTCAAACTCAACCCGGAATGCGGAATGTCCAAACCATGTGATTTTCATATATGTTCCCCTTTTCGCATGGCAGATACGCGCAGAACCGTTTGCACCTGCCTGCCTCAAGCCTTAAGCAGACAAAATGACAAGCATTCTGTCCAGCCCTGATGAACTGCGTGAGCTGCTGAGTGGTCCTGCGTGCCTTATCGGGCTGGATCTGGGCAGCAAGACAATCGGCGTTGCCGTTTCTGACCGGTTGCGGACCATTGCGTCGCCGCGCCTGACCATCAGACGCTCGAAGTTCAAGACAGACGCAGCGCAGTTGCTGGAGTTGGCGGCGGCAGAAAACGCCGCCGGGTTTGTGCTGGGGCTGCCAGTCAACATGGACGGCACACATGGCCCCAGGGTTCAGGCGACCCACGCCTTTGCCAGGAATCTTGCCAGTCTTACCCCGCTGCCGATTGCCCTGTGGGACGAACGATTGTCGACGGCTGCGGTTGAACGGATGCTGATCGACGCGGACAGATCCCGCGCCAGGCGAGCCGAACTGATCGACAAACTCGCGGCTGCATGGATATTGCAGGGCGCGCTGGACCGGCTTGCAGGACCGGCCCTATCCAGGCCGGAAGCCTGATCCGCATGGACGTTTTCAACAGTATCCTGCCGATTTTTTTTCTCGTGGTTGTGGGAAACATCATACGGCGTACCGGTGTGGTGCCGATGGAGGACTGGAAGGGAATTGAACTGATCTGCTTCTGGCTGTTCTTTCCGGCCATCCTCTGCTTCACGCTGGCCACAGTGGACTTGCAAAGCCTTCCGGTCGGTCCTTTGAGCATCACGGTTCTGGCGGTTACCGGGATTACGTGGGCGATCCTGTTCGCGCTGAAACCCTTGCTGCAATCCAGACACGCCATGAGCAATGCCGAGTTCACTTCGGTGTTTCAGGCAGGCTCTCGATTTCACGGCTTCATCGCGCTGGCCATCGTCCTGAAACTGTACGGTGAAACGGGTGCCGCCTATGTGGCGATTATCATGGCCCTGCTGGTGCCACCCATCAATATCGTGAACATTGTTGTGCTCGCTGCCTTTGGAAAGGGCCAGACACCAAGTTTTCAGAATATTTCCCGCGTGGTCGTTCGCAACCCCATTATCTGGGGAGCCATGATCGGACTGGCCGTAAATGTTTCCGGAATTGGCATCTGGGAGCCAGTGCACACGACGCTCGACCTGCTTGGCCGTGCTGCGCTTGGTGCCGGTCTTCTGGCCGTTGGAGCGGGACTGCGCATAAAGGCTGCCTTGAAACCCAGCTTGCTTGTGTGGACAGGTGTGATCTGCCGGCTGGTGATAACCCCCCTGCTCGTGGTGTTGCTCGCGTTGGCCACGGGTCTCAAGGGAGAGGCTTTTGAAGCAGCGTTGATATGTGCCGCCGTGCCAACCGCGATGAACGGATACATCCTGGCGCGAACCATGGGCGGCGATGCAGAGTTGTACGCGGCAACCGCAACTGTTCAGACAGCACTTTCATTCGGCACCATCCCGGTGGTGATCTGGCTGTCGCGGCATTTGCCGTGGCTGGGTTGATGATTGTGTGAAGCATCAACTGATCAGGCGCGAAAACCCAGACCCAGGTGAATTGTGTGGCATTGGCCAGCCATTTGGCAGTCGTTTGACGAAGTAAGTTGTGTACACGATAACCAACTGCACCATTCCTGCTTGCGCTCGTGCCAAAGCGTGCCTATAGACACGATTTTAATGGCCAAGACATCCACAGCACCCCGTCGCCTGATCAAGAGCGACCATCTGCTTTCCATCGCAGATCTCACACCAGCCGAGATTGGCGCACTGCTGGACCTTGCCGACAATTATGCAGACAGCACCCGAAAAGGTGACAGGCACGGCAAGGTTCTCAAGGGCCTTACCCAGATAAACCTGTTTTTCGAAAACTCCACCCGCACGCAAAGTTCATTCGAACTCGCCGGCAAACGCCTGGGCGCTGATGTGCTGAACATGGCGGTCAGCGCTTCATCACTTGCCAAGGGTGAAACCGTGCTGGACACGGCAATGACACTCAATGCCATGCGGCCCCACTTGCTGATTGTGCGGCATCAATCGTCAGGCGCTGTCGAACTGCTGGCTCAGAAGGTGTCGTGCGCGGTGATCAATGCCGGCGATGGCCAGCACGAACACCCGACGCAGGCCCTGCTCGATGCCCTCACCATTCGCCGGCATCTGAAACGTCTCGAGGGACTGACGGTCGCGATCTGCGGCGACATTGCCCATTCGCGCGTCGCGCGCTCCAATATTGCGTTGTTGTCAAAGATGAATGTACGCCTGAGATTGATTGCGCCGCCGACATTGTTGCCGTCGGGCGCGGAAAATCTCGGTGCGGAAATTTTCACGGACATGCGCGAAGGACTGAAAGGTGCTGACGTGGTGATGATGTTGCGCCTTCAGCTTGAACGCATGAATGGCAGCTTCATTCCTTCCGCGCGGGAGTACTACCGGTTCTTTGGTCTCGACCAGGAGAAGTTGGCGATTGCCAACAAGGGCGCACTGGTTATGCATCCCGGTCCAATGAACCGCGGTGTGGAAATAGACTCCATCGTCGCTGACGGTGTGCAATCGGTCATTCGTGAACAGGTTGAGATGGGAGTAGCCACGCGCATGGCGGTACTGGATGCCCTGTCCCGCAACCTCGACACCTGCAGCAAGGCGCGTGAGTGATGGCCAAGAACACCGCAAACGCTTCCGAACGCCGCGCCTTCGTGAACGCCAGGCTGTTTGATCCGGCAAGACAGCTGGATCAGACCGGTGGTGTTCTGATCGAAGACGGCATCATCAAATGGATCGGTGCCGCTGTGACGCGCGCCAGCCTGCCGGAAGGCACTGACATAACTGACGTCAAAGGGGCTCTGCTGGTGCCCGGCCTCATAGACATGCGGGTGTTTACCGGGGAACCGGGCACGGAACACCGCGAAACGCTGCAAACCGCGTCACGGGCTGCCGCGGCAGGTGGCGTGACCTCAATTGTCATTCAGCCCAACACGCAACCTGTCATGGACGATGCCTCCATCGTCGACTTCATCCTGCGCCGCGCACAGGATACCGCCGATGTACGGGTCTATCCGATGGCTGCCATTACCCAGGATCTGGCCGGCGAGAAAATGACCGAATTCGGTTTGCTCAAGGAAGCCGGTGCGATTGCCGTCACGGATGCAGTGCGCTCGGTGCGCAATTCCAAACTATTGAGCCGGGCGATGAAATATGCCGGCAATTTCAACCTGCTGCTGGTGCAGCACGTGGAAGATTACGATCTGGCTGGTGGCGTCATGCATTCCGGCGAGTCCGCCACGAGGCTGGGCTTGCCCGGGATTCCGGCTGCCGCTGAACTGATCGCCCTTGAACGCGACATCCGGCTGGTCGAGATGACTGGTGCGCCCTATCACGCGGCGCAATTGTCATGCGCAGCATCTCTTGACGTTATTCGCCACGCAAAGGCCCGGGGCCTGCCGGTGTCGTGTGGTGTTTCAATCAACCACCTGACACTCAACGAGCACGACATCGGTGCGTATCGGACATTTTTCAAACTGTCCCCGCCGCTGAGGTGTGAGGATGATCGCAAGGCGCTGGTTGCCGGCGTCGCGGACGGCACCATAGATGTGATCGTCTCCAGCCATGATCCGCAAGACGCCGATACCAAGAGAGTCCCCTTTTCCGAGGCCGCATTTGGTGCAATCGGCCTTGAAACCTTGCTGTCGGCAGGCTTGTCGCTGGTACATTCCGAGCAATTGTCGCTGGAGCGCCTGATTGAGGCAATGACGGATGCACCGGCCCGCCTGCTCAACATTCAGGGCGGACGGCTGGAACAGGGCGTGGAAGCCGATTTGGCAATTGTCGATATGACAGCTCCATGGGTGGTAGACACAGATCTGCTCAAATCAGCTTCCCGCAACACGACATTTGAAGCCCGCGCCTTTGAAGGCCGTGTAACGGAAACCATTGTCGGCGGCTCCAGTGTGTATAGACTGGCCAACAACTGACAGACACCGTTCACCACTGCTGGAGCTGACAGCGAATGGATTTGGTTCTTGGTATACACCCACACTGGCTTGGCCTGATCTCACTATGGTTCGGACTGGGTTATCTGTGCGGATCCGTGCCGTTCGGGATACTGGTTGCCAGGATATTCGGTCTTGGCAATCTGCGCGAAATCGGCTCCGGTAATATCGGGGCCACCAATGTATTGCGTACCGGCAGCAAGCCTGCCGCTGCGGCTACCCTGCTGCTTGACGCCCTGAAGGGCACTTTGCCAGTCCTTGCGGCCATGCACATGTCGGGTACTGACATGGCAATTGCTGCCGGCTTTGGCGCCTTTGTCGGGCACATCCTGCCAATCTGGCTGAACTTCAAAGGCGGCAAGGGCGTTGCGACTTACGTCGGTGTCTTGCTGGGTTTCGGCTGGCCGTTGCTTGCTGTATTTGCGGTTGTCTGGCTGACACTGGCAGTGTCACTGCGGTATTCGTCGCTTGCAGCCCTTGTGGCGTCGCTGGCTGTGCCAGCCTATGCGCTTTATGCCGGCGACGGGAAACTGGCTCTGGCCTTGTTGGCCATGACAGTCATCGTGTACCTGACCCATCGCCAGAACATAACCCGGTTGCTGACAGGTAAGGAGACGCGAATTGGCGGAAAGCCAGGTCAATCATGATCGATCGGCTTCCATCTTCAAGCCTGTCGGATGAAGAGAGGCAGTCCCGGCTGCAACTGGCTCAAAGTGACAATATCGGACCCGCCACCTATCATCAGTTGCTGGAGATATACGGTTCGGCGCAAGAGGCTTTGGCGGCATTGCCGGAACTTGCAGCAGGCATAACCAGGGGCCGCCGGATCAAACTTTATTCGCGTGAGCACGCGGCGCGCGATTTCGAACGGATACAGGCTCTGGGTGGCCAGATCCTCGTGCACGGTGACGCGGCCTTTCCGCAGCTTCTGGCTCAAACCGCCAACCCGCCACCGATCCTGTTTGTTGCCGGCAGGGTTTATCTGCTGCAACAACCCACTTGCGCGATAGTCGGATCGCGCAATTCGTCTGCCAATGGAAAGCGTTTTGCCCGCGACGTCGCGACAGGGCTCGGTCAATCCGGCTGGCATACGGCATCCGGCATGGCGCGCGGCATAGACACCGCTGCACACGAGGCATCACTGGATCATGGCACTATCGCAGTCATGGCAACAGGCCTTGACGTCATATACCCACCCGAAAATGCAGGTCTTCATGCCCAGATCAAGGCACAGGGCTGTATTGTTTCGGAGATGCCGGCAGGTACGCAGCCACGCGCAGACCTGTTCCCGCGCCGCAACAGGATCATTGCCGGTCTGTCGGCCGGCGTTGTCGTAGTCGAAGCCGCACTGCGATCCGGGTCCCTGATCACCGCCCGGCTGGCCAATGAAATGGGCCGCGATGTATTTGCAGCACCGGGTTCTGCCTATGATCCCAGATCGGCAGGGACCAACAAGCTGATACAGGACGGCGCCATGTTGATAACGTCGCACCGCGATGTCG
>CAYRLR010000092.1:0-8254 GCA_964424975.1 uncultured Anderseniella sp. | reverse complement strand
CTATGGGTCGGTTACTGCCTCGAACCGTTCGCTGCAGTGGCGTGACAAGATCATGGATCCGTTGTTCGAATCCCTGCCGGACCACGTCATCATGCAGATGTTTGCCGAGAAGTTCGGCTTTGCCGATCGCTTCTTCCGCAACATCAAGGTCGAAGAAACCAAGATCGGCTCACTGACTGTCAAGGAACCGTTGATCGAAGACATTCTGCGGGAAATCAACCGCGGCATGTGGACGATCGGGTACACCGGGCAGTCACCTGAACGCCTCAAGCTGCACATGGCCAACCAGCACACGTTCGACAGGACAACGCTGCAGGCACGTGGTGGCCCGGCAGATGGCGACTATTATGGTCTGCCATGGCCGTCATGGGGCACGCCGGAAATGAAGCATCCCGGTACACCGAACCTGTACGATAACTCCAAGCCGGTGGCTGAGGGTGGTCTGACATTCCGTGCCCGTTTCGGTGTCAAGGCACCGGACGACTGGGGTGGTGCCAACATGCTGGCTGAAGGTGCGTATTCCGTAGGTTCTGAAATCAAGGATGGCTATCCTGAATTCACTTACGGCATGCTGCGCAAACTCGGCTGGGACGGCGATCTGACCGCAGACGAACTGGCTGCCATTAAGAAGGTTGCCGGCACTGAGGATCAGGAGAAGCTCGACAAGGTGAACTGGAAGGTTGACCTGTCAGGCGGTATCCAGCGGGTTGCAATCAAGCATGGTTGTGCACCGTTCGGAAACGCCAAGGCCCGTACCGTTGTGTGGACATTCCCGGATCCGGTGCCGTTGCATCGCGAACCGCTGTACACGCCGCGCCGCGATCTTCTGCCCAAGTACGCCACATACAAGGACCGGAGGATGCATCGTCTTCCCACCATGTTCGAGTCGATCCAGAAGAACGACTTCTCGAAAGAGTATCCGATGATTCTGACATCGGGTCGCCTCGTGGAATATGAAGGTGGCGGTGACGAAACCCGGTCGAACCCGTGGCTTGCTGAGCTTCAGCAGGACATGTTCGTCGAGATCAACCCGGTTGATGCCAATGATCTTGGTATCCGCAACGGGGATACGGTCTGGGTGGAGGGTCCTGAAAAGGGCAAGGTCAAGGTCATGGCGATGATTACCGAACGGGTTGGCAGAGGCGTTGCCTTCATGCCGTTCCACTTCGGTGGTCATATGCAGGGCGAAGACCTGCGGGCCAATTATCCTGCGGGTTCTGATCCGTATGTCCTGGGCGAGGCGTCCAATACGGCCCAGACCTATGGCTACGATGCGGTCACCCAGATGCAGGAGACCAAAACCACTCTCTGCAAAATTGCAAAAGCATAAGGAGGATACAGAATGGCTCGCATGAAGTTCCTGTGTGATGCTGAACGTTGCATCGAGTGCAACGCCTGTGTCACCGCGTGTAAAAACGAACATGAAGTTCCGTGGGGTGTAAACCGCCGCCGCGTCGTCACCATCAATGACGGCAAGCCCGGTGAACGCTCGATCTCGGTGGCTTGCATGCACTGTTCGGATGCACCTTGCATGGCTGTGTGCCCGGTTGACTGTTTTTATCAGTCTGCCGAGGGCGTGGTCCTGCACAACAAAGACCTCTGCATCGGTTGTGGCTACTGTTTCTATGCGTGCCCGTTTGGCGCGCCGCAGTATCCGCAGGTTGGTAACTTCGGCTCACGTGGCAAGATGGACAAATGTACCTTCTGTGCCGGTGGTCCTGAAGCAGACAACTCCGACACGGAGTTCAAGAAATATGGCCGCAACCGTCTGGCCGAGGGCAAACTGCCGCTTTGTGCGGAAATGTGCTCGACCAAGGCATTGCTTGCCGGTGATGGCGACCAGGTGTCGAACATCTACCGTGAGCGTGTGGTTGCTCGCGGCTTCGGCTCAGGCGCATGGGGATGGGGCAAAGCCTATCCCGGTTCCGGTTCCTAAGCAGCGGACCTGAAACAGCCGGGAACCGCAGTGCGGTTCCCGGCGATCATATCGAAGATATGGTCATGTCAGTAGATCGGGACGGGGCGGCGAGAAATCGCCGCCCTTGTTCCAGATGATTGCAGTGCTGCCGGATTGCTCTTTTGCTGAAATTACACCGGCACCGGTTTTGCCGTGCCACGCCTTGAAGGGGTGCTTTAGTTCATGACTATGAGAACCATGCGGTTATTCGCGCTGGCGACGCTTGTGGGCCTGCTTGCAGGCTGCCAGGAAGGTGAAAATGCCCGCCCGGTTTCGGGGGAAAAGGGTGTTTACAGCGGCAAGGTGGACGAAACACTGAGCGAGGACACAAGGCAGCAATTGCGCCGGCGCATGAACATACAGCGCGGTGGCAGCATCTGAGACCGGCATATCAACCTGATTGACAGCCACGGATCAGGCAGGGGACAATCTTTCACCTGACACGGGCAACCCAAGGGGACCAGCGTTATGAAATCCAGCATCGACATAGTCAAAACCCTGCGCACCACATGCATGGCTCTGATCGCAGCAGCACTGCTTGTTGTTGGCAGTTATGGCAGTCACGCGATTGCCCAGTCAGTCACCCCGGATGTCCAGACCGAAGCGCAAAGCACCGATCTGAATACCGGGTTCTGGAGTCAGATCCGCAAAGGCACGACCGGCAATGTCTCCATTCCCGACAAAAAGGCCGGGACGCTGATCCAGTCGGAAGGTGATACCGACTATCGCGCGGTCCGCAATGGTCCTTTGAGCCTGTATTCGGCCTATGCGCTGTTCGGCATGGTGGCGCTGCTTGCCTTGTTTTTCCTGCTGCGCGGTCGCATCAGGATCGACCATGGCAAGTCAGGCGTAACCATGCAGCGGTTCAACGGCCTGGAGCGGTTTGCGCACTGGCTGATGGCCGGATCATTTGTGGTCCTCGCGCTGACAGGGCTGAACTTGTTGTTTGGCCGTTACGTGCTGATGCCGGTGATCGGCAAGGAGGTGTTTGCCTTCATGACCATGTGGGGCAAGTACCTGCACAATTATCTCTCGTTCGCATTCATGCTGGGTGTGGCGCTGGCCTTCATCCTGTGGGTGGTTCACAATTTTCCCAATCGGCATGACGTGGTCTGGCTGCTCAAGGGTGGCGGCATGTTCACCAGGGGCTCGCACCCGCCGGCAAAGAAGTTCAATGCGGGTCAGAAAATCCTGTTCTGGGGCGTTGTCGTTCTGACCATTTCGGTCTCCCTGTCCGGCATTGCGCTGATGTTTCCGTTCGAAACCGCATTCATGGCAAAAACGTTTGCCGCATTGAATGCCGTCGGGTTTGACCTGCCGACCAGCGTGTCGGCCATCCAGGAGCAGCAACTCAACCAGATTTGGCATGCCATGGTCGGTATTGCCTTTATCGTTGTCATCATGGGCCACATCTATATCGGTACTGTGGGCATGGAAGGTGCATTTGACGCCATGGGATCGGGTGAGGTTGATACCAACTGGGCGCGTGAACATCACAGCCTGTGGGTCGAGGAAGTGGAAGAAAAAGCCAGGTCTGCGCCTGCTGCAGGGTCAGCCAGCCAACCGGCGGAATGAAATTCCGGGAATGAAACCTTGAATGGTGTTCGTGTTTGCAAAGGCCTGTCGAACTGTGTGTCAAAGATGCGGCTTGTCCGGATCGTGATGGTGGTCTTGGTCGCGATGATTGCCGTCTCCAGCATTCCTGCAAAGGCTGACAACAAGCCGGGGCAGGGTGATCTGGTCGGCCATGGCGGGCCGGTCAAGGCGCTCGCCACCTCCCCTGACGGTGCCGGAATAGTCTCCGGCAGCTTTGACTATTCGATGATGTACTGGAATGTCACCGATGCGGCAAAGCCCGCCATGGTAAAGCGGTTTTCAGACCATGATGGCGCCGTCAATGCGGTTGCGGTGCTGCCCGACGGCAGGCATGCCGTGACCGGCAGCGATGACGGCATGGTGCGCTTGCTCAATCTGCGCTCAGGCGCAATTGAACATGTTTTCAAGGGGCATGATCACAAGGTCGTCGGCGTCGCTTTGTCTCCGGACGGTACGCTTGCCGTATCGGCATCCTGGGACCGCACGGTGCGGATCTGGTCGCTTGCCGAAAAACGTCAGCTCCATGTTTTGCAAGGCCACCGCAACACGGTCAACGCGGCGGTGTTCTCAACAGACGCGCAGTTTGTCTATTCCGCCGGCACTGACGCCACCATCCGTAAATGGCGGGTCAGCGACGGCGTGGAGGAGCGTGTTGTATTTCGCAATGGCTGGGGCATCAACGTGCTGGCTGCCTTGCCCGGGGGCAGGGAACTGGCCTTCGGTGCCCTGAACGGCACGGCAGCAGTGCTTGATATCGATAGTGGTGAAATTGTCCATGACCTGGCGCAGCGCGAACGCCCCATCCTGTCCGTCGCGGTATCTGAACAGCACGAGGTTCTGGCATTCGGCGGCGGTGATGGCATTGTATCGGTTTATGACATGACCGACTGGACACCGGTAAAACTGCTCGACAACCCTTATGGTCCGATCTGGGCGCTGACATTTTCCGGCGACGGCGACACGCTCTATCTGGGCGGGCTGGATGACACTGTGCATTACTGGCAGTTCCGCCCGGGCCGCAATTTTGAACCGGCCCGCGGCACATTTCCGCGCCGCTTCCAGGCAGACGAGGGCCTGAGTGTCGGTGAACGCCAGTTTGCCCGCAAATGTTCTGTCTGCCACACACTGTCACCGGACGATGCCAATCGTGCAGGTCCCACCCTTTACGGGGTGTTTGGCCGCAAGGCCGGCACGCTGCCGGGCTATGCCTATTCGAAAGCCTTGCTCGGGTCAGAGATTACCTGGAGCGCCGACACCATCGGTCAACTGTTCGAAAAAGGCCCGCAACATCTGGTGCCCGGCACCAAGATGCCCTTGCAGAAAATGTCCAACGACGAAGAGCGCGACGCGATGATTGTGTGGTTGAAGGAAAAGACCGGAACGTCTCTGGATCAGACACCAAAGTGAAAACAGTTTACACTCAGGTGCATGGCTCACCTGGAGCGATTCAGGTTTTGATTGACTCAGAACCAGGCTCTATACATTTGTTTTCGCATGTCTTTATTCGCAAAACCGCACACACTTTTGCGAGACATGCTATATATCACCAGCAACGATGCGCTGAACCGCAGCCCCGACGGGATTGCGCAAAAGGGGAAACAGGAAAGGTCAGGACGATGAAATCATTTGTAATGGCAGTTGCAGCCATGGCTGTGATCGCGATAGGCGCCCATTTTGGGCTTGCTGCACTGGATCGCTCGGCAGGCAATGTATATGTGACCGAGAACGTGCGCCGGTAGTGCGCCAATTTTAATCAGATAGGGAAATACTGAAAATGGATGACGATAAATTCAATATGTCGATGCGCAAGTTTCTGAAACAGGTGGGCGTCACCTCACAGCAGAAAATCGAAGACGCGGTGCGCGCTTCCGGCAAGACCTCGGGCAGTGTGACCGTCACTGCAACGATCACCTGCGGTGATGTTGCGCTTGATCATACAGTGAGCGGCGAGATCGATCTCGGGTGATGATTGTCCTGATTTGCAGGTTTTTCCCGTGAACGACGAACCGGTCTTTCCGCCACTGCTGAATGGCATTGCCGTTGAGCCTGGAACAGACACCGTCCGGGTGGCGATTGCAGCTGTCATGACAGGTCAGGCCGGCGCCGGCGACCTGTACTGGTCGCAGTCGGAAGACCGCCTCAACATGGCCATCGTGCTGGAGCCGGACGTGCCCCTGTCGCGCGCGGCACAGGTGCGCCATGTCCTGGCGGTGGCGTTTGGCGATGCCTTTGGTGCCATCTCGCCCCCCGAAATCAGCATACACTATCGTTGGCCCGGAGACCTTCTGGTCAATGGCGCCAGGGCTGGTGCCATCACGCTGGATCTGCCGGCGGGCCTGGCTGCTGACGACGTGCCTGCCTGGATGGTGCTGGGCCTGGATGTTGCCATCACGCTTGATCTGTCCGTGGAAAACCCCGGTGAACTACCCGACAGCACGACGCTGCACGAAGAAGGTGCCGGCGAGGTGACCCGGACCCTGTTGATTGAATCTGTTTCACGCCATTTCCTGACCTGGATCGATGGCTGGATGAATGAAGGCTTCAAGGGCGTGCATGAAAACTGGCTGGGCAGGGCGGCCGGTTCGGACGAGGACATTACGGTTTCCCATGCCGGCACCGCGGTGAGCGGCCGGGTAACCGGCATGGATGAAGACGGCAATCTGCTGTTTACGCCTGCCGGCAATCCCGTGCAGGTATTCGCGCTCGTGGAAACGGTTGCGGGACATCAGGTGCCATGATCAAGGTTTTGCGCACCATCCGGTTTGATTCATCGGACGACAATGTGTTCGTCACACCCGCTGGCCCTGACGAGATTGCCTTGTCCGGCGCCTTTGCTTTCGCTGGTATAGGGAAAGAGGAAATCACCGGCAAAACCCGCCAGGCGTTTGCCAACGGGTTTCTGGCATTGCCCGGTCTGGGCAGGGCCACTTTCGTGGCTGTCGGCGAGGCGGACGAGAACGAGATTTCAGGTGCGGTCGAGGCATTGGCAGAGTTGTTCATGGAAGACTATGCGGCACCTGACATCATCGCCGCGCGCCAGGCGGCACATGACGAAATCGGGTTTGCCCGTGAGCTTGCCGAGGGTAAGCCACTCAACACATTGCTGACGGTGCACCGCACTCTCACGGACGAAGGTGCGATTCATGAGGAATATCGCGAAATCACGCCACCCGGGCAGGAACGCCCGCACACCCGTATCTGGGATGTAGCTGATGAGTGAACGTGCATGGCATTCATCCGGCGCCTATCTGCTCAACCGCCTGCCGGGCCGCGGCGGGCTGGAAGTCACCGCAGACTATCTGCGCGCCTATTTTGCCCGCCCCGAACTGGCACCGATAGACGAAAGCTGCGAGGCGGAACGGGTGGCCCATGCCCGGTTGGTTGACGACCCCTACCTGGAGTTGTCACCACGCGAACTGTCGGAGTTCGAAGACGCTGACGCGGGTGAAAACTACAAGGTATTCCTGACCTTCCGCGACTTGCTGGTAGCATCGAAGACGCTTGAAAAGGCGTATCTGTCCATTGTGCGTGGTGAAGCCGGCAATGTGCCGCCGCTGTTTGTCGAACAGATAGTGCACGCCATTCTGGCCGGCATTCTGCATGGCCAGACCGATCCGATGCGCTGGCGGGCAGCGGAAATTTTCTTTCGCTCGCAAAACGTTTCCGCTGATGAAGGTCAGTTGATGCTGGCTGACGAGGAAGTCGTCGACATGTTTGCCGAAACCGGTGGCATGGGCGGGCTTGGCCAGTTGGTAATGGAAGCAGCGACCCCACTCAGGCAGGTTGAGCTGGAGGTGCTTGATGAAGACAACAAGCAGATGTACTGGACCCGGGCGGAGCGCTTCGACACGGTCATCGACTTTCGCTTCACCCAACCTGCCAATGATGCGTTTGCCCGCGTTGTCGAACACTGGATAAACCACTTTACCGGGGTCAGTGTCCGGGTGCAGCCGGTGCAGCGCATAGATGACGAAAAGTGGACATGGCACATCGGCATGGACGCCCGGGCGACCCAGTTGATGAACAAGCTGTACGAAGGTGCAGAGCTGTCGCTTGAAGAGGAAATCAGCATCATCGGGCTGTTTCGCATGGACATTCTCGATCAGCAGTCGGTGATCGAGCGTGCGCGCGGAAAACCGGTCTGGCTCGGGCTGGCAAAGTCACCCGCCGGCAAACTGAACATGAAGCCGCAGAATGTGCTGATCAACCTGCCATTGCAGCGCGGCAGTTGAGCCAATAGACTGATTGGTGCCTCGCGGAAGCGGAACCGGTTTTGCGAGACCAGAAATACAGGAAAAATGCGGGGAGGAACTACGCAATGCATAGTCGTCATTTTCTGGACAGGAACGCCGCCAGGTTTCTGGCAGGCCTGATCTGCGTTCTGGCTGTGTCCGGACTGGCCCTGACCTGGCACAATCAGAACAACACCGATGCAGCCGGCCGCCCGGTGGTTGCTTCCAGCGCCGCCGGCGCATCTGCGGTCAACCCGAAACTCGACGAATGCCGTGCCAAGCGCAGCGGTGACATTGCACAGATGCTGAAAGACGGTGTGATCGATCAGGCCAGGCACGATGATTTCCTCGCCAACGCCCTGAAGACCTGCACCGGCATGTTCCCGCCGGAGAGCTAGAGCATGATTCATTTATATGGAAACGTTTGACCGGTTTTCTGCGTTTGCTGGCAAGGCACGGTTCCCGCCGT
>CAYRLR010000091.1:0-8264 GCA_964424975.1 uncultured Anderseniella sp. | reverse complement strand
CGACCATGGCAAATACCCGCACCGAGACCGACACCTTTGGTCCAATCGAAGTAGACAGCAGCCGCTACTGGGGCGCCCAGGCCCAGCGTTCGCTGGGCAACTTCAAGATCGGTTGGGAAAAACAGCCTTTGCCCGTCGTACGCGCACTCGGCATTGTCAAGCGCGCCTGTGCGGAGGCCAATATGAAACTTGGCAACCTCGACAAGAAGCGCGGCAATGCCATTGTCAAGGCAGCCCAGGAAGTCATCGACGGCAAGTTGAACGATCACTTCCCGCTGGTCGTATGGCAGACCGGTTCCGGCACCCAGTCAAACATGAATGCCAATGAGGTGATCTCCAATCGCGCCATCGAGATGCTGGGCGGCACAATGGGGTCGAAAGACCCGGTTCACCCCAATGACCATGTCAATATGAGCCAGTCTTCGAACGACACCTACCCCACGGCCATGCATGTCGCGTGCGCCGAGCAGGTCGTGCGTGACTTGCTGCCCGCGCTCAAGCACCTGCACAAGGCGTTGGCGCGCAAAGCCAGGCAATGGGCAAAGATCATCAAGATCGGCCGCACCCATACCCAGGACGCAACCCCGATAACCCTTGGCCAGGAATTTTCAGGCTATGCCACGCAGGTGGAAAATGGCATTGCAAGGATCGAACAGACATTGCCCGCGCTGATGGAACTGGCCCAGGGCGGAACCGCGGTTGGCACCGGGCTCAATGCGCCCAAGGGGTTTGACAAGATGGTGGCGGCAAACATCGCCTCCATCACGAAGCTCAAATTCAAGACGGCTCCGAACAAGTTTGAGGCTCTTGCTGCGCATGACGCAATGGTCATGGCGCATGGTGCCATCAACACTGTCGCTGCATCCCTGTTCAAGATCGCCAATGACATCCGCTTCCTGGGTTCCGGTCCACGCTCCGGCCTGGGCGAACTTGCGCTGCCGGAAAATGAACCCGGCTCATCCATCATGCCGGGCAAGGTCAATCCAACCCAGTGCGAAGCCCTGACACAGGTCTGCGTTCAGGTGTTCGGCAACAATGCCACGCTGACATTCGCCGGATCCCAGGGCCATTTCGAGCTGAATGTATTCAACCCGGTCATGGCCTACAACTTCCTGCAGTCGGTGCGCCTGCTGTCCGATGCATCAGTATCCTTCACCGATAATTGCGTCGTCGGCATCACACCACGCAAGGACAATATCAAGGCCGGTCTCAACCGTTCCCTCATGCTGGTCACGGCGCTGGCACCGCAATATGGCTATGATCTCGCCGCCAAGATCGCCAAGACCGCCCACAAGAACGGCACCACGCTGCGCGAGGAAGCCGTCGCCGCCGGTATCGAGGCGGCAGACTTTGACAGGATCGTAAGGCCGGAAGACATGATCGGTCCGAAGTAGCTCCGCCATGGCCAAGGTTACCAGTCTGAACCGGTTTCGAAAGTCGAAGGTCGCGGCAGAAAAGCAACAACAGGCGGAAGAAAACCGCGTCCGGTTCGGGCGCACGAAAGCCGACAAGCAGATCAGCGAAACCAGGCAGACCAGGACCCGCAGCCATCTGGATGGACACAAGCTGGACAAGGATGATGACTGAAGTGCCGCACGGCCCCATCAAGCGTTCGGTGAGCATTGCCGGTCACCGCACCAGTCTGTCGCTTGAACCCGAATTCTGGGACGCTCTCAACGCGCTTGCAGCAGCCCGTGCCAGTTCGGTGGCCGGCCTGGTGGCTGCAATTGACGAGGCACGCGGGCGCACCAATCTGTCCAGTGCGCTGAGGGTGGCTGTCCTTCACGCCACCAGGACCGGCGAAATCTGAAACCAACGCCATTCGCGCGACCGCAACATGCCCCACACACCCGGTTGCCGGCTTGCCGCGCGGAATGCTCTATAAAGTCTGCTGCATGAAACCTGCATCGTCATCAATACCCGGTGCTGCCTGCGGCCACAGCACCCAGCTTGCAATGATCAACGTTTTGCAGTTGGAATTGATGGTCTGCGCACTGAGCAAGACAACCTCTATTTGATCAGGGGGGAACAAGGCTCACTTGTGTTCCTCCACGTTGGCTTCAATCAGGGCCTTGTTATAGGCAGCCAGGGCTTCGACCTGGTCAACCCAGCCAAGCAGGTTACCACCTTCGCGCCTGTCAAGTACGGCGAGCCGGCTATAACCGCCATTGTCAAATGTCCTCAGGGCGATTTCCAGTGTATCGGACGGGATCAGACGCGGCCGGTCGAGCAGCTCCGGCGGTTCTGCGATCTCTTCCGGGGTGAGCACTGTCATGAAATCCCGCACAGTCCATGTTCGCACAATTCGCAGGTGTGATCCCTCTCTCAGAAACACGCCGCGTTGCGACAACTGCCAGTCAAAGAAACTCTTGCCGAGCAGCGCCTGCATGATCATGGATGCTATGGACACCGACAACAGCAAGGCGATGGTCAATTCGTAACCGCCGGTCAGTTCAAAAACGATAAGCGCTGTGGAAATCGGCGCGCCCAGGATGGCGCCAGCAACAGCCCCCATGCCGAGCAGTGCATAAACCCCGGCACTGGAGGCATATTCCGGCGCGGTACTGGCCGCAATGATACCGAAAGCACCGCCCGCCATGGCACCAATATACAAAGACGGTGAGAACACCCCACCGGCAAACCTGCTGGCAAAACAAATGGCAGTCGCCAGTGTCTTGGCGACCAGCAATACCAGCAACCAGCCCAGGCCGTAATTCCCCCGGATTGCCAGCGTGGTCGCTTCGTAACCAACACCCAGTATCTGTGGCACGCTCAGCGCCATCATCCCCACTGCCAGTCCGCCGAGCGCCGGGCGCAACCACAACGGCATGGTTAAGCGTCGCGCGCTCCAGTCCGCCGTCATCACGGTCAACTGAAAACACACGGCCACCAGCCCGCACACAACCCCCAGCAGCGCAAAGGCCGGAAACTCCCAGTAAGACGAGATGTGTTGCTCCGACAATATGAAAGCCGGAAAATCACCCAGCCACACCCTCGTGATCAGGGTTGCAACGACGGCGGCCAACACCGTTGGAACAAAAGCTGACAAGGCGAAGTGTCCGAGGATCACTTCATGGGCAAACAATACACCTGCGATCGGCGCATTGAAGCTGGCGGACACGGCTGCAGCCGCACCCGATGCCAGCAAGACCCTGCGTGCAGCAGGAGACAGGCTGAACCTGCGTTGGAGAAATGCCGCTATTGCCGCACCAAGATGCACAGCCGGCCCTTCGCGGCCCACGCTTGCACCGGACCCGATGGAGATGGCCGACGCAACTGCAGACACCAGACCGGCGCGCAGTGATATGTCGGCGCGGTGCAGCGCGCCTGCCTCGATCACATCGGCAATCCCGTGCGCCCGACGCTCCTTGACGAATTTCCAGATGATCAGGCCAACAACCAGCCCGCCCAGCGTTGGCCCGGCCACGACCACCCACGGAGCCCGAAAACCGGCAAGCGTTGCCACCACGTTTTCATTGGTGTTGCCCAGCCACAACCATTGCACGTAACCAATGCCCAGCCGAAAGCCCAGAATGGCAAATGCGCCAACCACGCCAATGGCCAGCGCCAGCGCCCACACAAGCGGATGACGCGCCGCCCGGAAGGCACGCATTTGCGGCAGGGTCAACTCACCCAGCGTTGCAAATAACCTGTTCCGCAGTTCGCCCATCGGCGAGCCCCACGTGTTTGCTGTTTCAGCCCCATTCGCAAGGACTTCAACATGTTAGCCTGGTTCGATGCAAGCCTTGCGGCAGATTACTTCCTGATGATACCTATCTTGTGGCCCACCTGCGGAGGAACCGACAGACCGGCATGTGCTTCCTGCATGGCCGCGATCCGGGTCAAAATGTCATCCGGAAACGGCGCTGACTTCTTCGCAGTCATATCGACGTGCATGCAGATGGCTTCCAGTGTCGCAGCCAACCAGCCTTCTTCAGCGTGGAACATTTCCTGCACGTAATGCATCCGCTTCGAATCATGGTCGAGCATCTGCACGGTAACCTTGACCTTGTCGTCGGCATGAAGTTCACGGACATAGGTCGTGTGTGTCTCAAGGGTGAAAAAAGACGCTCCCGTTTTGAGATAATCCGACCCCAACCCCACCAGGTCAAACGCCTCATCACAGGTGCGATCGAACAGAACCCCGTAATATGCCATGTTGAAGTGACCGTTATAATCGATCCAGTCGTCTTCAACTGTCTTGATACTGCCAACAAAGGGCCGTCCATAATCCGTCATTGTGTGATTTGCTCCAGATGCCCGCGATTGTGACCGTAAAAAGAGTGCGCAATTGGCAAGACCCGGTATAGTGCAAGCGACAGGATACGTGGAGTCCCAAAAACCGGGGCTGCAAACATCAGGATGGAAGTTGATCATGTCTGTACAAACCATGGAACGCCGCAATTCGGTGTCGCAGGCCATTGCCGAAATCTCCGGAATTCTGGGCGACCGGTTATCAACCGGCCAGGCGGTGCGTGACCAGCACGGCAAGGATACAACCTGGAATCCCGGCCATGCACCCGATGCTGTTGCATTCGTCAACAACACCGAAGAAGTGCAGAAGATCGTCCAGATCTGTTCAAAGTATGAAGTGCCGGTCATTCCCTATGGCACGGGCACATCGCTGGAAGGCCACATCACCTGCCCCCATGGCGGCATTTCCATCGATATGAACAACATGAACGAGGTGCTTGAAGTCAACACGCAGGATTTCGACGTGCGGGTTCAGCCCGGCGTCACCCGCAAACAGCTGAACGAATATATTCGCGACCAGGGCCTGTTTTTTCCCATCGACCCGGGCGCAGACGCATCACTTGGCGGCATGACCGCAACCCGCGCATCAGGCACCAATGCGGTACGCTACGGCACCATGCGCGAAAATGTGCTGTCGCTGACTGCCGTCATGCCGAATGGCGAGATTGTGCGCACCGCGCGCCGCGCCAAGAAATCGTCCGCAGGCTATGATCTGACCCGCCTGATGGTCGGCTCTGAGGGCACCCTGGGTGTCATCACGGAAATCTGTCTGAAGCTGCATGGCATCCCTGAATCAATTGCTGCCGGCGTGTGTCCGTTTGCAACGATCGAGGATGCCTGCAATGCAGCCATAACCTGCATCCAGATGGGCGTTCCCATTGCACGCGTTGAACTGATCGATGCCGAAAACCTGAAAGCCTTCAACGCCTATTCCAATCTGGGTTTGAAGGAAGTGCCGACCCTGTTTGTGGAATTCCATGGCACGCAGGCAGGTGCCAGAGAACAAATCGACACCTTTGCCTCCATCGCGGAAGAACTTGGCGGCGGACCATTCGACTGGGCCACCAACGAGGAGGACCGCCACAAACTGTGGCAGGCACGCCATGATGCCTATTGGGCCATCAAGTCCATGGTACCCGGCAAGGAATCGCTCGGCACGGATGTGTGCGTTCCCATTTCAAGACTGGCCGAATGCGTTGAGGAAACCCGCCAGGATCTGGACAAGCATGGCCTGTACGGGCCCATACTTGGCCATGTCGGTGATGGCAATTTTCACGTCGTGCTGTTTTGTGACCGCAACGACCCGGTCGAGGTCAAGGCCACGGAAGAGTTTCTCTACCGCCTGGCCATGCGCGCCATTGCCATGGACGGAACCTGCACCGGTGAGCACGGCATCGGCTCGGGAAAGCGGAAATTCCTGGAAGCAGAGCATGGATCCGGCGTTGCCGTGATGCGCTCCATCAAACAGGCGCTTGATCCGAAGAACATCATGAATCCGGGCAAGATATTGCCGGGATGACTGTGTTTAATTTCATTAGCGAACCTTTTGTTGTGAGCCAGTAGACAGCCGTGAGTATCTTGAGATCACCACTTCTGATTTTTGGCATCCTGCTCATCCTTGCAGCCGGTGCGCTTGGTGTCGGCCCGTTGCTTGTGAACTGGAACAGCTACAAGGCTGACTTCCAGCGACAGGCAAGCCTCCTGATCGGCCGGCAGGTCACCATTGCCGGGCCGATCACCGTCAGATTGTTTCCCTGGCCTCGTCTCACCGCATCCAATGTGCGGGTTGCCAACCCGCCGGGCTCCATGCTGGCAGACCTCGTGCAGATAGAGAAAGTCGACGCGGAAATCGCAGCCGCACCATTGCTGTCCGGGCAATTTGCCTTGCGCAAGCTGACCCTGGTTCGACCTGTCGTCTCATTGGAGCGGCTCGCCGGCGGCGGCGTCAGCTGGACGCTGAAGCCGACCCACTCCATCGTCGGCCTGCCGGGGGCGGATCAGATAGCGGTCGCCGGCATAGACATCATTGACGGGCGGATATTTTTTGGCGACGGCAGGCGTGGCGGATTATCGGAAATTACCGGCGTCGAAGGACGGCTGAAGGCACCAGCCCTGGATGGACCCTGGCGCGCAGACATCACTGCGACAAAATCCGGTTCCCCGCTGGCATTGACGGTTTCAACCAGTAAATACCGTACCGGCGAACCGCTGAAAGTTTCGGCAGCCATCTCACCGCGTGGAGACGCCGGCTTCCAGTGGGCTTTCGACGGAGAAACACTGCGTGATGATGGCAAGGTGACCGGTCGCGTAACCGTTCAACCGGCCCGCCAGCCCAGTGGCAAGGCCAATCCGCTGACCACCAACTGGCAGGTGCGCATGTCCGGCGACGTTGTTGCAGACTTCGACGTGGTAACACTCGACAATATCGAGGTGGTTCCTGCAAATGATGTTGCCGGCAGCAGCCTTGTGACCGGCACGGCGTCGGTAAAACTTGGCTCCAGTTTCACCGTGACGACCAAGCTGGAAGCCGCAGTCGTCGATCTGGATCAGCTTGTCGGCCGCAACCTGTTTTCGGAGCTTGGCAGCGGCGAACAACTCTATGCGGTGTCGAACCTGCTGGAGGCGCTGCCGTCAAACAGCCAGATTCACTTTGATACAGGTATCACCAGCCTGATTACCGGCGGCGAAACACTTTCAAGGGCCCGCCTGAGCGGGGACATTTCACCGCGTGCCATGCGCATCAAGGAGGCCTCTGCCAGCTTGCCGGGACAGACCCGGGCACGATTTAATGGCGTGGTGTTGCCGGCCGACACCGACGGACTGCCGCAACTCGCCGGCGAGCTCGAAGTCGAGTCAGGATCCCTGCGCGAGTTCGTGGTTTGGGCAGCACCCGACATGGCAGAGTCGACAAAGCAGGTCTGGTCGGGTGCCCGCGGGCGCGCCAAACTGCGCACACTGGTGGGATGGACGCCGGTCGCACTTCGCCTGACAGGGGTCAAGGCCGAACTGGACGATGCCAGTGCCACCGGTTCATTCAACCTGTATCTCGGCGAGACCCCGTCCATGAGCATTCGGCTGTTGGCAGACTCCATCAATGTCGACCGCTATGCCCCGCGTGGTTTTTCAACCAGTGCCATTGAGGGAGGAACGGTCGCCGGCCTGACCGATCTCGCGGCAAATGCGCTGGCGTTTGGCGATGCGCACATCACCATCCAGACCGACAGTCTGGTTCTGCGCGGCGTCGAGGCCGAGGACATCGCAATTGATGTTGATCTGTCCGAAGGGGCCGTGGAGCTACGCACTATTGAGATCGGCGGTATCGGTGATGCAAGACTGGACATTGCCGGCGTACTGAACTTCCCTGACGAAGGCATAGCCGGGTCGGTATCGGGTGATTTCAAGGCAACCGATCCCCGCCCCTTCCTCCGCCTGATCGGCATGTTGGATGCCGACCATGCGTCCACCCCGTGGGCCAGGCGTCTTGGCCCGGTCAACATGAAGGTGCTGAGCGAAGTCAGTACGGGCAGTGCGATCAACAAATTCACCATCGCGGCAAACGGCAAGGCGGCGGGCGCTGATATCGCGCTGTCTGGCAGTTTTGACGGCAAATTCGCTGAATGGCGTGAAGGCGACACCCAGATCACCGGCTCGGCTACCGGAACCACCAGCGCAGGCCTGCTGGCGCTTGCCGGTCTGCAACCCCTGGCAAGCGGCGACGAACCCGCCAGGTTGGAAATTGCCTTTTCCGGCACGCCCTCGTCCGGCCTCACCGGCACATCCAAACTGTCATTGCTGTCCGCCGTCGCCGGGTTTCATGGCGATATCAACATTGACCCCGCGGGCGAAATCAGTGCTGCCGGATCTCTCGACCTGAAAGCGGGCGACATCACCCCGCTGGCAAGCGCGATCGGCTTGACCGTACCGGCATGGCCGGCGGAGATTGATCGAGAGTTCGCCGCAACAGCAGACGCTGTCTTGTCGGCACAAGCACTCAAGCTTTCAAATCTGAA
>CAYRLR010000090.1:5086-8372 GCA_964424975.1 uncultured Anderseniella sp. | reverse complement strand
CAGTCCGCCGAGTGGGATGAAGGCGAGGCTGCCGGACGCACCGGCACCCAACAGATAGCTCAGCACAACAATCGACGCCATGACCGCGATCACCTCGAGCAGATAATATGGCGAGGTTTCCGGCTGTTCATCTGCCGGCAGGATAGGGCCCAGGTTCGGATTGATAATGCATCGTCCGATGGCGTACACCATGTACAGCACGGCAAGCAGGATGCCCGGTATGATTGCCGCACGGAACAGGTCGGTGACAGGGACTTCTAGCACCGGCCCCATGACAATCAGCATGATTGACGGCGGAATCAGAATGCCGAGCGTACCGCCGGCAGTAATCGTACCCGCTGCAAGCCTCACATCGTAGCCGGACTTGTTCATGGTCTTGGCTGCCATGATGCCCAGAATGGTCACTGACGCCCCGACGATGCCGGTGGCGGCGGCGAAGATCATGGAAACGAACAATACCGCAATGTAAAGCGCACCACGTGTTCGCGACATCATCAGCTGAACAGCCTTGAAAAGCCTTTCCATGAGGCCCGCCTGTTCCATCATGATGCCCATGAAGATGAACAGTGGAACTGCAACAAGCTGATCGTCCAGCATGACCGAATTGGTCTGCAGGGTCATCAGGTAGAAGGTCAAGGCGCTGCCTGCGCCCCAGGACCCGAATGTGAATGCCAGGAAGATCAGCGTGAACGAGATCGGGAAGCCCACGAAGATGGAAAACAGCATGGCTCCCAGCATGAACAACCCGATGGTTGGTTTGGAGAACTCGAATATCCCGACTGACGAGGTAACTGTTTTCCACCAATCGTCGAAAGGAACCATATTGGGAAAGAACACGCTGACGAAAATCACTGCAAGCACGATGACGTAGAATGGCAGGATTTTGAGGAACTGCGCTTCGCGCTCCTTGCCCATCTGGTGAAAAGCCCGGAAAAGCTCGGGGAAGCCCTGCAGCAACAACAGCAGCGCTCCTATCGGCATGGCTGCGCGGGCCGGACCAAGTAACGGTGCCCAGGTTGAATCACTCGCCCGCTCCCAGATGCCCCAGGGCCTGTCCCATCCATGCCAGCCGAATGCATCCAGCGTGAAACCGAATGCACTCCAGAAGAAGAACAACATGGCGGGGAAGTACAGCAGCAGATACAGTGCAGCATCGACCGTGGCCTGGGTTTTCGGGGTCCAGTTCCGGTACAGGAAATCAGCCCGAATGTGCACGCCGCGCATCAGCGCGTAGCCGGCAGCCGCCATGAACAGCACGCCACCGATCATCCGGCTTGTATCATAGACCCAAAGGGTTGGGCCAAATCCCAGCGAAATGGCCAGTTCATTGAGGCCATAGTCCGTGAACACCGCGAACAGTTTGCGCGAGACAACTTCAAACACCATGGCGATGATGAGAGGTATCAGCAGAAAACAGGTGATCCGGCCTGCCCACAGGTTGAGCACGTCAATGAACGCCGTGATCGGCCGCTGCCAGGGCGTCATGTCTTCCGGTGTTTGTCCGGGTTCTTCCGCACGTCGCTCTGCAATCAATTCGTCGGTGATGTCGAGTTTGCCAATTTCCTCAGCCATTTTCCGCTCCTCCCAGAGAGTCCAGATAGTTGGTATCCTTATGTGACCTGACCGGTTTCTTTGCCCGGTTTGCACATGCAGAATAGTCGGTGGGCATCCCGCAGGATGCCCACCGATCCGTTATCGGATTATTGCTTCTTCACGCTGTCGGCAAAGGCCTTGCCGAGCGCTGCGTTGGAGGCTTGCGATCCGGCCCAGTATGGCACTGCGATTGCAGCGAAATCCTTCTGGGACTGCCAGACCTTGGCGAAGAACGGGTTCTCCGCCGCGTTCTTCTCGAGAGCAGCCTTGGCCGCGCCCATATAGGCCGGGAAATAGTCGGCTGGTGTGTCATGCAGGATGACGCCGTCTTCTTCCACGAGCTTCTTCAGCGCCTTGCCGTTCTCGTAGATGCGGTAAGACATCGATTTTGACAACGATGCGTTGGCGGCAACTTCCAGGGCCTTTTTCTGAAGGTCTGTGAGGCTGTTGTAGACGTCACCGTTGATGTACAGATCGGCATTCACCACAACCTGGTGCAGACCCTGCAGATAGTAGTGTTTGAGCACTTTCTGGAAGCCGAATACCGAGTCAGGTTTCGGGCAGCACCACTCGGCAGCGTCAATCGTGCCTTTTTCAAGTGCCGGCAGGATGTCGCCGCCACCCATGGCCACCGACGCAATGCCGATGTCCTTGTAAGTCTGGCCCGGAATGCCGGGAGGTGTGCGGAACCGATACTTGCGGAAGTCAGCCATGGAGTTGATTGGTTCCTTGAACCAGCCCAGTGCTTCCGGTCCAACAGGCTGCAACATGAAGCCTTTGATGTTCATGCCCATTTCTGTCCAAAGCTGTTCATACAGCTCTTTGCCGCCCGCATACTGGAACCATGACAGAAACGCGATGTTGTCGATGCCGACACCGGCACCGGCAACCGGTGAGCCGAACAGCATGGCAGCCGGGTGCTTGCCTGACCAGTAATGGGTCCATGCAAAACCACCCTCGACGAGGCCCTTGTCAACTGCATCAAGGGTTTCCTTGACACCGACAACGGCGCCGGCAGGAAGGATTTCAAAGACAACTTCACCGTTTGTCAGATCCGATACGTCCTGACCGAAGTCCTTCAGCATTGTCACTTCGTCAGCAGTGGCCGAGATCACCGATTGTACGCGGATAACCGTCTTGGCTTCGGCAATTTGCGGAGCTGCCGCAACTGTTGCCATGAGGGCGATACCGGCGGTTGCCTGTATCATATTTTTGAAAATCGACATGGTTTTCCTCCCTTACGTCGTTCTCTTAACACTTTAGGTTCGTTACTGACCGGACCCAGTCCGGCCAGCGTTCTGCTTGCAGTATCTTCAGGCAGCCGTTTGGCTGCCACAGGGCCTGCAACCTGTAATTCTCTGCATCACGCGATCCCCATGAGCTTCAACACCCCGTGCGACGGATCCAGAAGACCGCGATACATCATTTCACTTGCAACATATAACAGGACGGCAAGACCAAGCCACGAGATCCAGGGGTATTTGGTCAGAAGTTTCATGATCAATGTGGCCGCAAACGCCATCAGCAGGATGGCCAGGCCAAGACCGAACACCAGCTTTTGGGTATCTCCGTCGGCGATCGCTGCAACCGCAAGTACATTGTCGAGAGACATGGAGACATCGGCGATGGTGATCGATAGTAGCGCTGACATCATGGTACGCCGCGGCGGACCAGTATAGCCCTCGCCCTCGTC
>CAYRLR010000090.1:0-5076 GCA_964424975.1 uncultured Anderseniella sp. | reverse complement strand
TTCTGCGAGTTCCAATGCGTCAGCGGCGTGTTCTTCGGTGTGTTCGCGCAAGTCCTGGTAAAGCCGCCAGCACACCCAGAACAACAAACACCCACCGATGACCAGAATGCCGGGTATGCCCAGCAACTTGGTGGCGACAACCGAGAATACGATACGCAAGATTGCAGCGATGGCCATGCCGAACATGATGGCCCGTTTGCGCAGTTGCGGAGAAAGCCCGGCTGCGGCCATGCCGATGACCAGCGCATTGTCGCCGGACAGAATGATGTCGGCGATAACGATCTGGCCGAAATCTATGGCGTGTTCCCACATTAGCGAGCGTCCTCACGAATAATGTCACTCACTCGCTCGCCGATCATAATGGCAGGTGCATTGGTATTGCCAGAAACGATTTTCGGCATGATCGAGCAGTCCGCAACGCGCAGTCCTGACACGCCCTTGACGCGCAAGCGCTCGTCCACAACTGCCATTCTGTCGCTGTCCGGGCCCATTTTGCAAGTTCCGGTTGGATGATAGATGGTGGTGGCCGTGTCGCGCGCCCAGTTGAGCAATGCATCATAGTCATCATCGGCAATAGCCGCGCCCGGTGCATGTTCTTCGGTGATCACATCTGCCACCGGGTGCTGTCTGCAAATGTGTCGTGCAATTCTGATGCCCTCGACAATGGTATCCTGATCAAGTTGCGTCGCAAGATAGTTCGGGTGGATATCGGGATGATCGTTCGGATTGCTGGATTTCAACACCAGCTCCCCCGCGCTTTCCGGGCGCATCTGCAGGACCGACGCCGTGAAGGCGTCGAAACGGTGGGTGCCTTCGGTAGGGTTATCGGCGCTGAACGGCTGAATGTGAAACTGAATGTCAGGTGTTTCAAGTTCAGGCCTGGTTTTCAGATAGCCGGTCCCCAGACTGGCCGCCATGGTCATCGGGCCGGTCCGCCTCAGTGCATATTCCAAACCGATCCTGGCCTGATTCCAGAACCCCAGGGCGCGCGTATTGATGGTTGGAACGGAACATTTGTACACCGGACGTGCCTGTAAATGGTCCTGCAGGTTTTTACCGACACCCTCACATGCCTGGAGAACGTCAATGCCGTGTTCGGTCAACTGGCCGGCAGGGCCTATCCCCGACAGCATCAGGAGCTGCGGTGATCCTATGGCGCCTGCGGACAGGACGACCTCGTTCCGGGCCTTGATGACAATTGGCTGTCCGCCTCGCGCGCCCTGAATGCCGATGGCGCGCTTGCCGTCAAAAACCACCTTCTCCGTCATCACATTGGTGAAGATTTCCAGGTTCTTGCGGTCGCGAATGGGCTTGAGATATGCCTTGGCCGCTGAGCAGCGCAATCCGCCTTGAGCGGTTAGCTGAAAATACCCGACACCATATTGGTCAGCCCCATTATAGTCGGCATTATAGGGGAAACCGGCGTTCTGCGCGGCTTCCACCCATGCATCCACAATCTTCCACGACTTGCGGGAGTGAGTAACGGAAAGCGGACCATCGCCGCCACGCAGCTCGTCTTCGCCATCTTCCCAGTTTTCGGCGCGTTTGAACAACGGAAGAAGGTCTTCCCAGGCCCAGCCTGCATTGCCCAGTTGGCGCCAGTGATCATAGTCCTGGGCCTGACCGCGAACATACAGCAGGCCATTGATCGAACTGGAGCCGCCAAGTGTCTTGCCTCTCGGCCAATTCAGCTGCCGCCCGTTGAGGCCCGGATCAGGCGCCGTTCGGTACATCCAGTTGAGGGCCGGGTTCTGGATTGTCTTGAAGTATCCGACGGGAATGTGAATCCACGGTGAACTGTCGCGCCCGCCGGCCTCGACCAGGGCCACGCTGACAGACGGATTCTCGGACAGGCGCGCCGCTATCGCACATCCCGCCGAACCGGCCCCTACGATCACGTAGTCGAACTCCAATTTTTACCTCGTTAAAAATTGAGACTTTTATTATTGTTTTTTAAAAACAAAACCATTAAACAGACGCTGTCGCAAGCTAAAATTAAGCTCAGGCATGTAAAAATTGTCCAGACAAACAGGTGTCGTGAGCACAAGAGAGGCCAACATGACAAGTGAAGCAGTCGTATCGCAGTCCCCGGACACTGACAGGGTTCCTACAAACCTGCGCCTGTTGAAGATTGCCGAAATAGTCGCCGAAGCAGGTCGGCCTATGACGCCAAGCGAAATCAACCGGCATCTGGGCTTGCCGAAACCGTCTATTCACAGACTGTGCCAGACTTTGCTGGCCGAGGGCTATCTGGCGCCGGACTCCGATCCACGCCGCCTGCGGCCCGCTCGCAGGCTGCGGCGCATGGCTGCCGGGCTATTGTCCACCAGCGATACGTCAATTGCCCGCCACCAGGTGTTGCAGGAGGTCGCACGCAAGATCAACGAGACCGTCAACCTGGTTGTGCCCGAAGAAGCCGGCATGCGTTATCTCGACAGGGTCGAGACCGAATGGCCATTCCGCATCCAGTTGCCAATTGGCAGCAATGTGCCATTTCATTGTACTGCCAGTGGCAAGACCTATCTGGCAAGCCTGCCGCCGCAACGCCGTACGCAGTTTGTTGAAATGCTCAAACTCGAAGCTCACACCGGCAATACGCATACCACCGTAAGTGGCTTGCTGGCTGAACTGGACAAGGTGGCAAGGCAAGGCCATTCGGTGGATCGGGAAGAGTTCATGAATGGTATGGTTGCCGTTGCAGTGCCGATTTACCTCCCGGGTGACCGGTATTTCGGTGCAGTTGCTTTCCACGCTCCAACGGTGCGGGTGAGTCTGATGGCCGCAGAACTGCACCTGCCGGTGCTCAAAGAAGGGGTTTCAAAATTGTTGAATGTCCTGTTTGATTGAGGTGAGGATCAGGTGACACAACCAGTGTTGTCCTTCCACCACTTTGCCAAATGCGATCAAGCTGGGATTTTGTTTTCATGACATGGATGATGCCGCCTGAATGGACACCTCACAAGCGCACCTGGATGGCCTGGCCGTGCAATCCTGATGTACTGGAGTTCGTCGGTTCGCCTGACGCTGCCTACAGGGCATGGTCCGGCGCGGCCAATACAATAGCCCGGTTCGAACCGGTCACCATGGTTTGCAATCCTGGTGAGGAGGCAACCGCGCGCAAGTATCTCGATGGGGCTGTCAGCATAGTTGAGCGCGAGCTTGGCGACAGCTGGATGCGCGACTGCGGGCCGACATTTGTAGTCGACGGGCAGGGCGCACTTGGCGCCGTCGACTGGACATTCAACGGCTGGGGGGGCCGCACCTTCCCGGAAGGCTCCGCCGATGCACTTGTTGCCAGGTTCGTTGCTGAAAAGACTGGTGCCACAAGCTTGCCGTCAGTACTGGTGAACGAAGGCGGTGGTATCCACGTCGACGGCGAAGGCACATTGCTGCTCACCGAAACCGTTCAGTTGAACCGCAACCGCAATCCAAACTGGACGCGCGCGGAAATCGAAGCCGAAATGCATGGCAAGCTGGGGACAACCAAGGCCATCTGGGTGCCGCGGGGTCTGCAGGCAGACACCTCGGTTTCCGGTACCGATGGTCACGTCGATACGCTGGCCTGCTTCGTGAAACCGGGCGTGGTCGTGGTGCATGGCCAGCCGGATCGCGATCACCCTGACTTTGAAACCGCCCGGGAAATTGAAGCCATCATGCGGGCTGAGACTGATGCACGTGGCCGGGCGATGGAAGTGATAGTGCTCGAAGCGCCTAAAGAACGCTACGAACACGGTGAGCCTTTGTCCTGCTCTTATGTGAATTTCTCATTTGTTAATGCAGGTGTTGTGCTTTGCGAATTTGATGATCCGCAGGATGAGGTGGTGTCTGGCATTTTCCGGCGGCTGTTCAATGACCGCGAGATCGTGTCGGTGCCGGCGGTGGATATTTTCAAGGGTGGAGGCGGCGTGCACTGCATCACCCAGCAGGAACCACTGTGCACAACCAATGGAGGATAAGGCCAGATGCGTAATGTAACACTTGCCGCCACGCAGATGGCTTGCACGGATGTTGTATCGGAAAACGTCGAGCGTGGTGAAAAGCTGGTTCGCGAAGCTGCAGCCAAGGGGGCCAACGTAATCCTGCTGCAGGAGTTGTTTGAAGGGTATTATTTCTGTCAGGACGAGTTGCCGGAGTTCTATGCCCGCGCACTGCCGGCCAAGGGTCATCCCACGATCGAGTACTTCCGGGGTGTCGCGAAGGAACTCGGCGTGGTGTTGCCGGTTTCGTTCTACGAGGAAGCCGGCAATGCGCGGTTCAATTCGATTGCCATCATTGATGCTGACGGGACCGACCTGGGAATCTACCGCAAGAGCCATATTCCGCACGGTTCCGGTTACCAGGAAAAGTACTATTTTTCTCCAGGTGATACCGGTTTCAAGGTATGGGACACATCGTTTGGTCGTCTCGGGGTCGGCATTTGCTGGGACCAGTGGTTTCCCGAAACAGCTCGCTCGATGGCGGTGATGGGAGCAGAGATGCTGTTTTTCCCGACCGCGATCGGATCTGAGTTGCTGGACCCTTCATGGGACTCGGCGGCTCACTGGCAGCGGGTGCAGCAGGGACACGCCGGTGCCAACCTGATGCCGCTGGTGGCATCCAACAGGATCGGCACCGAACCGGGCCGCAACGGCACTGAAATGACATTTTACGGATCATCGTTCATTGCCGACTTTACGGGTGAGAAGGTGGCTGAAGCCGATCGGGTGCACGAAGCCGTCTTGACCCATACATTTGACCTGGATGACCTGGCTGAAAAGCGTGCCTATTGGGGGATTTTCCGCGACCGCCGGCCGGAACTTTACGATCACATCATTTCGCTGGACGGTCGCTCTTCTGCCTTTGGCCGGCGGTTGTGACAGGGTTGGCCAGGCGACACTGCCTGCGCACCGCTATATGCTTTGAATTCGATCTGCAAGCGGAAGTGGCGTTCCATTGACACGCTATGGAGGTTCAAACAGCGCCGGAGAGCCGCCGGTTCGCAGAGGTATTGGCAACTCCTGACTGGAACGAGAGGTGACGGTCTTTCCTCAGATGAAAAGCAGCAGCATGGCGCCCGTTACAGGGTGAGGTTATACC